>JAIWFK010000008.1:13687-14076 GCA_048631695.1 Calditrichales bacterium | reverse complement strand
TATCGTGAACCAACCCCCACGCTTTGGCTTCATCAGGATTTAATATTGTTCTTTCAAGAATGGCTTCTGTAACATCTTCGACGGTCTTGCCAGTATTGGCAGCTATGACTTTGGCAATATTCTCTATGTCGATCTTCAGTCCCTTCAGTCTCTCTTCAAGTTGCTTCTCTTCTAAACGCTCATTTTTAAAACCGGCACTTACGCCATGAAGCAAGAACCTAGCTTGAGGAACTGAGAGCCTGTTACTCCCCCCACAAAATAGGACAACCCCGATAGAGTCTACACTTCCGAAGTTATGTGTGGTTATGGTTATCGGCAAGCCTTTCAGGTAGTTGTAAGCCGATAATCCGTGAATAACAGAACCACCAGGAGATGAAATGAGAATGATG
>JAIWFK010000008.1:0-13677 GCA_048631695.1 Calditrichales bacterium | reverse complement strand
TATAACAATGACAGACCTTTGGCAATGTGATTTATTTTATTCGGTGCCGTGCAATTTATTCATGCTGATATAGATAAAATAAAAAATGATTTGGGAGTTAGTTTAGATGGATGAAGAACAACAAGATTTTTATATCAAATTAAGAAAAAAGATTGAGGCTTACCTAAATAAGCATGAGAATTCCTATGCAGATTATCTGTTATTAGCGCCGGATCTGTTTCATCTTTTGGTCAATCGCATTCATTAAGGCGTTAATTGTGACATCGATAACGGGGGCAAAAAACTTGATAACAACGGGCTTCGTAGGCACGTTACAATCCTCCTTTACTGTAATGGTAGCTAACAACTAAATAAACAAGACCATAATCCATTCTACCACCCCACCCGCTAAGATTCTAGGCTATGTTCTCCAGCGCCTTAGTTAAATCTGGGGGGAGTTCTGACTCAAACCCTACATATTCCCCAGTGGAGGGTAGTTTGAAGCCAAGACGGCAGGCGTGGAGAAACTGCCGTGATAAATTGGGGGACTTCATCCCATATACCTTATCACCAACCACCGGGTATCCAATAGCTGATAGGTGAACCCGTATCTGGTGGGTGCGACCGGTTTCAGTTTTGACTTCGAGCAGGGTATAGTCACCTATATACCTGACCACATTATATTGAGTTCGAGCTTCCCTGCCCTTAGTGGCTACTGCCATACGCTTTCGGTTCCGAGGGTCACGACCGATAGGTGCCTCAATAACACCACTCTCCGGAGTGAGGTGTCCTTTCACCAATACCAGATAGGCTTTGGCTACAGAATGAGTTTTGAACTGGTCTATCAGGTTAGCCTGAGCTTGTCTATTCTTGGCTACTAACATCACCCCTGATGTGTCTTTGTCTAACCGATGCACAATTCCAGGGCGCAGTGAGTCATCAGTATCAGGCAAGGAGGGTAGGTGAGATAGAATAGCATTAACCAGGGTATGGCTGGGGTGTCCCGGTGCCGGGTGGACAGCCAGTCCGGCTGGTTTATCTATGACTAAAAGGTCATCATCCTCATAAATAATATTTAATGGAATAGCCTCGGGCGATAAGGGGCTAGGTGTAGCAGATGGGATGGTAACGGTCAGCCTATCACCGATATTGAGTTTAAGCCCTGCCTTAACTATAAGGCCGTTAACGGTGATATGACCGTCACCGATAAGCCTTTGGATATATGTTCGGGAGAGCTCTGAGCACTTCTGGCAAACATACTTATCAAGGCGAGTTCCCGGCTCATCAACTACAAAACTATATGTTTTATCCATTCTAGTGCTTCTCGGCTCGAGACAAGCGAAGGAGAATGTAAGCAAATATTATAGTGCCGGCAACTATAGCCGAATCGGCGATATTAAATGCTGGCCAGATACCAATACTGATAAAATCGGTGATACCAATAAGGTTACGGTTTAACCGGTCAATCAGGTTGCCTAGAGTGCCACCAAGAATTAAACCAAGGGCTGAATTGCTTAGCCTGTTATTTAAAAAGGGGAAAAAGCGATAGAAGAAGAGGGCATAGACTAGGAGAGCGGAAGCACCGATTGAGCCGATTATAGTTAGGGCAAGAGAATGTCCTTGGAACAAACCGAAAGCGGCTCCAGTATTAGGGGGAAGACGGGTTATCCGAAAAAATCCAAGCTCAAATAGTGATTGCCCTACGGTTAGATTAGACCTTATCCATGTTTTGCTGAGCTGGTCAGCAGCTACTACTAATAACACGGGAAGGAAAAAGCTTATATTCCACTGCTTACCCTGGAGACGATTTCCCTTTTGCATTCTTTGCCTGTTGAGTCTTGCAATTTAAGCACAGAGTTGCTTGAGGAAGTGCTTCTAATCGGGCTGGGTCTATAGATTGACCGCAAATATCACATAAGCCATAAGTTCCTTGTTCAAATTTTTGCAAAGCATATTCTACCTCAGCCAGAAGGTCTTTTAAGCGTTTTTCTAAGGCTAGTCTCTTCTCTAACTCGAAGCTCTCTGTAGCTTCCTCCTCCCTTTTACCAAAGGGACTACCCTCTCGCCTCTCAATAGCGGGGCGGATGCTAGCTTTTGATTGCTCTAATTCTTTGGTTAAGCGCTTTTGCTCACTCTCCAAACGAGAGCGAAGTAGATTGAAACCAGTAGTCACTTCTTTTTCCTCCCGCTCACCTATTAGGTGATGCTTCCACTTAGAGTTGGTAGGTAAGCCATTATACTCTGTGATTTCTAATAGAGCAATGATAGACGGGAAAGATTAGTCGAGCATCATCCGTAATTGGCGGATGGTGTTGACTGCCTGCCCACGCCAGTGATTGTTGGCAAAGATAAAGGTTTTTTCGGTTATACTATCCAACTTTTTTATCTTCGGCAACCACTCGCTGAGCTCTTCTGGTGTGTAGCTATAATCATACCTCTCATAAGCTTGCTCGTGATGCCACCACTTGGCACTGTTACGCCCATGAAAGCGGATGTAGCCTATTTTACTTGTTGCCTCAGCTAGTGGGGGCAATAGATTGGGTAGCCGTGGTTCGTCAACACAGCAGAAGCCTAAATCCTGGTAACGAAGCCAGTCGAAAACTTCTGTCCTTAACCATTGGGCATTACGAAATTCTATAACCATTGGTAGTTCACCCAACCGTTCCTTAAATAGCCTGAGGTAGTCCCAGTTACCGTCATCAAATCTGAAACTATATGGAAACTGAGCCAGGATACAACCCAGCTTCCCGGCAGTGATGATGGGCTGTAACACTTGACGAAAAGCCTCAAAAACTGGGGCATTATCTTCCTGCTGATGAGTCATTTTTTGATTCGCTTTAATACAAAATATAAAGCCGTCGCCTGTTTTCTCAACCATAGCTTTTAAGATAGATGGTTTAGGTAAAGCATAAAAGGTTGAGTTTATCTCACAGGTATCAAATTCACGGGAATAATAAGTCAGCCATTCCCGCTTGGGCATACCCATCGGGTAGAAATTACCCACCCAATCGTCATAGCTAAACCCTGAAGTACCAAGGTGCATCATATCTTTAGTGTATCCCATTTATTTCAATTTATCAACCTCAGTATTAGTCAAATAAAACTGCTACTGAAGTGGTAACATGGAGGGTGTATGATATAGCCTGTCCTCGTCCGGCGTCGGGCTATCTTACAACTAAAGGGTTTTCTTGAGTGTTGTAGCTACGAAAGCAGAAAGGAGATGGTGTGCCAATAAGACATTGGGCGAGTCTGCTAGCTTGACACAGTATATTGCTCCTGATAGACTTTAACTAAGCGAAGGCTGTGTTTGGTAAGTCTTAATAGTCTTTCTGAACTAGAATGGCCCTGTGGTGTAGTGGACAAACATGCCACCCTGTCACGGTGGAGATCGGGGGTTCGAATCCCCCCAGGGTCGCCAGTTAGACTTCCCCAGGTGCTCTTCAGAGGAGAGCTGAAAGAATAGCTTTAATTCATACCAGATTGAGCAAAGTCTAAGGCGGCCTCGGCATGGATTCTAGTGGTATCCAGAATCGGGATGCCGACAACTTCTTCAGAAAGAATCAATGGTAATTCGGTGCATCCTAGTATTAGTGCTTCAATACCTTCTTTATCAACCATCATCCTGGCAATCCTTGACAGTTCCTGCCGGGTTTCCTCAACGATACAGCCATTTACAAGTTCGGTCATAATTTTAGAGTGAATATAGTCCTGGTCGGCTTCTTCAGGAGTAACCACAGATATTCCGTATTTAGTCGAAAGAACATTGCTGTAGAAGTCAGCTTGCATAGTGAACTTTGTGCCGAACAAACCCACGCTGGTAAATCCGACCTTACTTGCCACTCTACCCGTCTCCTCAGCAATACTTAAAAGGGGGATGGGCGACCTGGCAGCCACCTCGTTGAAAACTATGTGCGGTGTATTCGACGCCATAATGGCAAAGTCGGCACCTGCGTTAGATAGCGAATTGATTGCTTCAGAAAGGAGATTAATCACCTCTGGCCAGTTCCCTGATTCGACCAGACTAATGAACTCGTGAAAGTTCAGGCTATATATAATAATCACCGGATAGTGGTACCCCATTCCCTGTTGACGACATAGGGTAGTGATAATACGATAATATTCCACAGTTGACTGTGGAGCCATTCCCCCCAGAATACCTATCTTCTTCATAGCTTCTACTATGATTCGCCTTCTTTCACCTTCCACAAACCCGATTATGGCAAATTTGGCTGCACTAATTTATCAACAGGCTGAGCCTGGGGGCAGGTTATTATTTTGCATAGAAACTACTTATCCAGGCAGGTCTCGCAGGTGCATCTCCTTGCTCGAGCATTTCCCGCCACTTCTCATCAGTAAGCCTTTCTGCCATAGGGTGCTTGAACTCATAGTAACTTAAGAGCGGCCCAGTTCCAATAAGTATTCTGCCATCGGTAATCTTGTAGGCTACCAGGATGAGGTCAACATAACCAACCCCCTCTTCTAACACCTGCCTTGGCGGGTTGGTATCAGTATGGACGTCAGCGACTATGGTTGTTTCTTTCCCTTTAGCTTCCACCCCAGCTACAACAAAATCAAGCTCCTGGCCGAAGTTCCTGATGAATTCATAATCCTCTTTGCTCAATTCCCTGTTCTCCAGCTCATCCCTTGAGATGTCAATCAGCCGACTTAGAATATCCTCCAGACTCTCGAGCCGGGATTTCTCCTCATCATTTAAAGCATTAAGCTGAGTCAGACCTTCCTTGGTCATGCTGGTTAGCGCCAGTATTCGGGCATAGAACTCGGGAACTGGTTCCACATAGCCTACTACCGGCTTGGGCTGCGGAGGAATGCCCATGCAGGTGGGTGTATAGCTTTGCTTGGCATATAGAATAGTATCATGCCGTAATTCAGCCCAGGATGCCAGAGCCGTTTGAAGTTCCTTGTCCTGCCATGCCGGGGTCTGCATGAAGGTGGGATAGCCTTCACCGAACTGCTCAAGTAAGGGGTGTAATGCATAAAGCCACGACCAGTAGAGATTGCGGTTCCAATCGCCAACATTGAATTCACCAAATTGGCTCTTTAACTTATTTAGTTGCTTATCATAGCTGGTGTCTTTACCCTCGTACTCAGTATCTCCCTCGTTGCTCAGTATTTCATAGGCTCGCTCCGAGCCCAAAACAGCCATCACATCCAGACCTCGGGGAAAGCACCTGGCTGAACCGGCCTGGGTCCTCTTCATAGTAAAGGGCTCATCAGTGCCGACATACATGCCCACGGCTGGGGAAACCAGGTTCTGAAACATGTAGGAATCGGGAACAAATCTCTGCCCCATGAATCGCATTCCTTTGGTCTTAGCCAAACACTGATAAAGTTTTTCCTTGGTTATTGGAGGGTACACCACGCAAATACCCGAGCCGCCATAGATTTCTGGGTTTCTCATCTGAGCTAACTCAGCCTTGAGGGCAAGTAGATTCTCATCACTGGCCAGCAGGTTGGTGTCAAACTCAGTACCAAAGACCTTCTCTATGGCACCAAGGTACTCATAAGGGGTCAGGTCATCAGCAGTGCCTACGAAGAATGAGGTGACCGAATAGATGCGGTCCCATATTTCTTGGGCAGTGCCATCACCTACTTTAACATTGGGGAGTTCAGCCGAAATTAGAGAGGCTTGGATAGTAGCCAGTTTGGCATCTTCTTCACTGACGAGTGACCCTTCGAGGGCATAACATTCATTTCCCTCCCCACCCTTCAAAAAGAAAGCCATCCGGCCATACCACATCATTGCCTTGAAGTATCTCTTTAGTGTCTCGCTTCGGGTATAGTGCCCTCGGGGGACATACTGGGAGTAGTCTTCACAGTAGCAGCAGGGCAGGTCGCAAGCACAATCGGTATTTGAATTGAAGATAGCGCTCGGCTTGAAGTCCTGGTGCTCTTCGATGTTCTTGAATTCCTCTTCTACCTCACTCTTCACATAATCGGGGACAGTGAAGTCCACCTTCCTTACCGGCTTGAATTCCTTTTTATCATATGGGTATTCACGGTTCCACTGCTCAATCTCTGCTTTTATCTTTACCTCGTCATATCCCTCGGTTGGCGTCTGGAAGAGCTTCAGACCCACGGCAAAGTAAGCTACGTTTCGCCTAGCCGCTTCCTTTAGGTCTGGATTGGTAAAGCTCTCATAATCCTCAATAGCCGTTTCCAGCATGGCTTGGCTCATATCGATAAGCTGGTTGAAGAATTCATCCTCTTCAATACGTTTCAGGGTCTCGTTGAACTGGATATGATACAGATGGAGAAGGGTATCCGAGGTTATGAAGATAGGGACTTCCCATTCCTTCATAGTCCTGTAAGGGGCTACTATATCGTCACCATGCCACGGAATGACTACAAATCCGTTCCTCTGAAGAAGCTCTTCTTGATTTCCTTCAAGCCGAAAGAGTGACTGTATGTGTTGCAGGTTTCCGATTTCTTCTAATGCTAGTGGTAAGGAGTAGGTGGGTGAAGCCAGAGTTATGGTGAAGCCTTCCATCTTGTAGCAGGAGGCCAGCACCAGTTTTGGATTGGATATATCGCCAGCTGCCGATGATGGTATGCTCAAGGTGGGTGGTGGCTTCGGAGCCGCACAGCCGCTTACCAATATAGTCCCTATTAGTACCAAAGAAGTAAGTAATTTCACCTTCATTGAATTTACCCCGCTTATTGTGCGCTACTTGTCTATAAGTAAGAACGAATTTTTGAGCAAAAAGTTATCTTTATTCTAGCACAGAAGTTGAGGTCTGGTTCCCCCATCGTTGCACATGTGGCTGACTAGTATACATTTCAGGTATATAGAGCACGGCTAACGAGACTTAGTTTCTGCTTGTCTAACATTCCTACTGTACCTACCTCCTCTTTGGTGACTGTAGGAGCTATTGCCATCGTTATCAGAAAGAGGGAGGGCTTGAATAACATTAATCGTTCTATACTTAAGTGTTTCTCATTGAGGGCAGTAATTGTAGCCGTATTGCAGATTCCTCCACTTTATGGCTATAGTTAGCCTTGGCCAGAGTAGCTGGGTTAGATAGCGAGACTGAAAGCCACCTGAAAAGTTCTATTTATTGATAACCTAAATCCACTTAAGGGGACGATACCTAGAACTCCCCGCCAACTTCGACTAGATTCGATTTGGCCGGGGAGACTTTTTTCAGTGACCTTCATCTGGATAGAGGTTGAGAACAAAGTGGAAGTGCACTAAGACAGGCTGTTCGAATCCAATTTGTCCAGTGGAGTCGGATTCAAACTATATTTATTTAACTGAGGTTAATTATCTTTCCTCTATAGTTATTCGTACTATAGTATCACCCTGCTCAATTTCTTCAAGGACATCCATTCCGTTTACTAGTTGACCAAATACTGAATGCTTGCCGTCAAGGTGATGTTGAGGAGTATAGGTGATGAAAAACTGGGAGCCATTGGTATTGGGACCGGAATTAGCCATTGATAAAGCCCCAGCAACATGGGTGCGCTCAGTAAATTCATCAGCAAAAGAGTAACCTGGGCCACCAGTTCCTGTTCCAGTAGGGTCTCCTCCCTGAGCCATAAAGCCAGGGATAACGCGGTGAAATGTAGTGCCATCATAGAATCTCTCACGGGCGAGAAATACAAAGTTATTGACCGTTAGCGGAACATCACTAGCGAATAGCTCTAGTACCAGATTACCCTTCTGTGTTTCAATGGTAGCAGTGTATTGCTTGCTGATATCTATTTCCATAGATGGCGGTGCTGAGTAAGTTTTACGACTTGGTGTCGTACCCGCACAGGACATCAAAAGGAGTGTTGCCAAGACTAGAATAATGCCGCCTATTCGGGTTAGACCTCTCATTGTCATAAACTCAGTTTCTCCTTTCTTATAAATAATTGAATCAAGCATACTTGAACTTACCCTTCCCATTCTAACTATATGCTATCAGATTGTAAGTATATATTATCAGCAACATAACTACAACCGTTCTATATGCTCTAGCAGCGGTGGCAGTAGCAGGTCTGGTTTGGCTTGCCTGGCGCTTACCGCAACAGCCATTTTCCCCAAGGGTCGTCCATAAGCTTCACCCCTTTTAGTTCTGGCTGACTGGTTTCTTAGCTACGGTAGCCTTTTTTTCTATCTTCTGGGGAATTCGAAATACTGTGCTTCCTCCTTGGGCAACCACGCTTATTGGCGTTGGTCTGTTCGCATTAGTAGGTTGGTTAGTGATGCGCATGTCCGGGAATGGTTTCTCGTGGACTGAAATGCACCAAATAATGCTTGCCGCTGGTCCTCTAACTATAGTGATACTATCAGCGCCTCTTCAGGAGCTTGACCCGGTTCGTACCGACAACCCAGTGGGAATGGCATGGGTCGGACTTGGGGCATTAATCTTTCTCGTCTGGCTCTGGTGGGGGGTGAGAGGAAGAGCCAGACGAACTACTGGGTCTGTAAGCTAGATAGGCGTGGTGAAACTGGAGCACCCAGGTTCGAAGGTTCCCAAACTTTACTTTGAGAAAAAGCAGTTGCTTACCTCCCATCCCAGATTGGCAGCATAAGTCTATTGTATCCAGTAGCGTTCGTCAAACAGCATGGGTCTCAAGCTGACCAATCGGATGGTTTGTGTGATTTTACCCAGTTAATTGAAGGTTTAAGACCTTTTATTGCTATATACGGTATTAGAGGTTATTATATTAGCATAAAAAGGATACCTTTCAGATAAGCGCTAAGCCTTTGTTCAAATACAACTTGGGATATAATGATGTATAGGAGTTATCGAGGATTTAGTTTAACCCCCGTATGGGTGTTAATAGGGCTAAACTTGGTACTTTTTATTGCTACTGTTATAAATCGAGAACTCATCTTCCATCTCGGGTTAATACCAGTAGACGTTCTAGAGAGACCTTGGATTATAGTAACCAGCCTCTTCGTCCACGGTAGTATAGGGCACATCCTGGCCAACATGATTACTCTCTACTTTTTTGGCAGATACCTATGCGCATTGGTTGGAGAGAAGAAATTCCTCATCGTTTACTTCATCGGGGGGATATTGGGGGGTATCTTCTACATACTCCTGGGACCACTACTCTCTATAGCTGTCGGTGCCTCAGGAGCCGTTTTTGCCGTAGGAGGGGCACTGGCGGTAATGAAGCCAAGGCTGAGAGTTATGGTATTCCCTATACCAGCTCCGCTCCCCCTCTGGGTAGCAGTCATTGGTGGCTTCTTAATAATATCCCTTTTTCCAAATGTAGCCTGGCAGGCTCATCTTGGGGGCCTGGCGTTTGGTCTAGCCATAGGCTATTTCTTTAGTAGGAGGGAAAGGGTTTAGTCTTAGCCTGAGACGTAGATTATGGCATATGTAACTCAAAACACTCTGGCTATTAGTGTAGACTCTTTTCTTTCTGGTGACGAGATTGATGAATTGAAGCGTGGTATGAGACTTCTTACACAGTTAGCCGTCGCCTCATAGTAACCAGCGATATTGAGAAAAACAGGGCAGTTAGAACAATAATAAGGGCAAGTGCTAAGAGAAGGTTAAGATGAAATTCACCACTAATTAGGGCTCTAGTAAGATGAACCACCGGTGTCAGTGGTAATATCCAGCTCAGAGTCTGCACTATCTCAGGAAAAGAGGAAAGAGGGAAGAATACCCCGCTGAAGAAGAACATTGGTGTGATAAACAGGGTGAAATAGTAATTAAAGCTGTAAATACTTGGGACAACGGAGGTAAAGAGTATAGCAATGGCGGCAAACAGTATACCTCCCAAAAAAGAAAGTGGGGGTATGAGCAGTGCCCAAGGTGAAGGCACCAGTTGAAAAGCAGCGGCAATGATAAGGATGACTGTACCAGTCATAAATGAGCGTGTAGCTCCCCAGAAGATTTCACCAGCGATGACATCCTCAACGTTCAGAGGAGTGGCGATGATGGCGTCATAGGTTTTCTGATACTCCATACGAAAGAAACTTCCGTAAGTACACTCGAAACTAGCACTGAACATAGCATAGCTAGCAATAATGCCCGGCGCAATAAATTCAATATATTCCTGCCCGTCAACCAAGCCTACGTACGCCCCCAGACCTAATCCCATAGCTAGCAGAATAATAATCGGTTCAGCTACAAAACCAGGTGCTTCTGTATGCCATAGCGTGAAGAAGACATCTCGATTACGCTGCCACACTCTAATGAAACGCCAGGAGAAGGGTCTCATAAAACCTCCTGATAAGTTGTAGGAAAACATCGGTTATTTTTCATACTACTATTTAACCGCAAGAGAAAGGTCCACTAGACTAAAGACCTCCCCGTAAGTCTGAAGAATACATCCTCTAATGTAGCTGGCCTTCGCCTCAGTTTATCTGGAGAATTCACTAGTCCGCTGGTTGATTCATACTCTGCAAAGTGGAAGATATGAATATTGCCTCCCACCTCCTCAAAGTCAAGTCGGCGACTTTCCAATTCCTTGATAGTCCTATCTCTATCCTCTGAGTTTACCTCAATTTCCCATATTTCTTTACCCACATATTGGGAAATGAGCTCCTGGGGAGCATCAAGGCTTATTATCCTACCTTGATGCATTATGGCTACTCGGTCGCAGAGGACAGTTGCCTCCTCCATATTTTGCGTGCATAAAAGCTGGGTAACGCCCTGTGACTTCAGCTCAGTTAGCTTGTGCCAAACTAAATACTTGGCTTGAGGGTCAAGGCCAGTTGTAGGCTCGTCAAGAATTATGATTTTAGGCATGTTAATTAAGCCCCTGGCCAGTAACAGGCGCCGTTTCATTCCTTCTGAGAGCTCTTTAATCTTGCCATTTTGCTTGTCTTTGAGCCCAAATAGGCTTAGGACTTCTGTGCTGCGCCGAAGTGCTTCGTTCTTAGGTATGTCGAAGTATCGGGCAAAGGTTGTCAAATTCTGAAGTACCGTCAAGTCCGGGTCGAGATTATTAAGCTGTGGGACTACGCCTAAGATAGCCTTCACTTGCCGAGAGTGAGTCCTGAGGTCGTTACCTAGTACCCATATGTCACCTTTGGTGGGAGGTGATACGGCGGTTAGCATCCTGATGAGAGAGGTCTTGCCTGCCCCGTTAGGTCCCAATAAACCGAAACATTCACCTTCTTCTACCTCTAAATTAACATCATCTACGGCTAATAAGTCTTTAAATTTCTTGGTTAAGTTTTTGGTCTTGATAATGGCCATGCAAAACCCAGCCTGGTGAGTGTTAACTTCTAATCAATCATATCAGTTTCAGGCTATGCCGACAATATAAGGCATGGTTTTCAGCTTGACATGTAAGAAATACAATTGGTATGTTGCCCTATTAACAATCTGGAGTTTTGTAACTTCATTAGTTTTATATATTATATGCTGCATGCCCAGGGTTCTGCCATCTGCTTTGCATAGGTATGCACAATGTTGACAACAACATATTATGAGGATATATTTAGCCAAATGGTGAAATAACTCTAAGATAACGTAACTTTGGTGGTTGTTTATGAGGTGGGGGCGGCTACTTAGATAGCATTCAGGTATCGATAGAATGTCAAATAAGGAGGGTATAGTGGGAAACTTAAGGAAGTCACTGGCTATCTTATGTACAATCGCAATCCTGTTAGCTCTAAACCCGCCTGTTTCAGTCCTAGCGGATGGGCCCGTAGGGGGATTTGACCAGGAGGATTTTGAGAGGATTGCCGAGGGCGGTTTTGGTGATGAGATGAACAACTATGCCTGGTCTATGGGCTATTTCAAGGGCGACCTATATGTGGGGGTGGGACGGAACTCCTGCTGGGGGGTGCTCAATAGAATGGGCCTTCCATCGGAGATTACAGATGTCGTATTTGAAGAAATAACAGTTCCTACAATAGACCCAACAAATTGGGAGGAGTTTGCCAATGATATGCGGGGAGAAATTTGGCGTTATCATGATAGCACGTGGGAGCGGGTTTATCAGGCTTCTGTGTTTTGGGCGCCGGCGCAACAGAGGTGGCTGACTAGTGAGATTGGATTTAGGGGTCCAATGGTCACCTTCACCGATAAATGGGGTGAAGAGGCCATTTATACGGCACGTGCGGGCGCACTCCCACCAAACAATGTAATTCTTAAGTCTACCGATGGAGTTAATTGGGAAAGAGTGCGAACACCCTCTATTATTTGTAATCTTCCTCCATACATGGGAACCCCTCGAGCCATGGCGGTTCACAACGGAAAGCTTTACGTAGGTGCGGGAGAAGCCAAACAAACCGGGGGAGGGCCTTTTATTTGGGCAACTGATGATCCAGTGACTGCTACAGATCTCTGTTCTCCTCCTCATAACTGGGAATTGGTAGCCGACTTCTCTGGATTTGGCCCTGGCACAAATACAGCCGTAGGGTCATTGGCAAGCTTCAACGGATATTTGTACGCTGGCTTAGACAACAAAGAGACCGGCTTTCAGGTGTGGAGGAGTAATGCGCAGAGCCCAAGTGATCCTTCGTTAGCAAGTGGATGGACTCAGATTGTTAACTTTGGTGCCGGGGATATGCACAACTGGCGCGCTGCATGTATGGATATATTAGACAATCAATTATATGTAGGCTCGCTGAGTCTCCCCGGAGGGCCTCCTGGAGGTGCTCCTGGATTTTTACTTCCTAAGGGATTTGAGATTATCCGAATTGACACTAGTGACGACTGGGAGTTGGTTGTAGGAGATTATTTGGCTCGGGTGCCCCCTCCGTCGGATGGCTGGTGGAATAATGAGTGGAAATACCGGCAAAAACTTACCTTTGATAATAGCGGACGGGGACAGTTGGACAATCTCCCTGTCCTGGTGAAACTTACCGACCCAGAACGTATTGATTATAGCAAGACGGAGCCTAATGGCGAGGATATTCGTTTTGTAGATGATAACAATACCACTGAGCTTAGTTATGAGATTGAGGAGTGGAATGACGGTGGCACTAGTTGGGTTTGGGTAAAGGTTCCGCAGATAGATGCCGGCAGTACTAGTGACTTCATCTACATGTATTACGGTAGTCTAGGTGCCACAGATAATCAGGATCCACCGGGTGTCTGGAATCCCTTCATTGGCGTTTGGCACTTGGAGGAAACTGGAACAGGGACGCGTTACGATTCTACCTCAAATAGTAATAATGGAACTCCAAGCGGGTATGAGGGAGACGAAGCCACAACTGGAAAGATAGATGGTTCTGATGATTTTGATGGGACTGATGATTATGTTGGAGTTCCTGGTGCTGATTTTGACGGTTTAGGAACAATGACAGTTGAAGCGTGGGTAAAATTCGATACATTTGGCGCTTGGAAAAGGTACGTATCAAAATGGGAAATCGATTATACATTTAACTTAGCACATACAGGTGGCAACCTGATACGATTTGAGATAGGTACATCAGGAGGCAATGTCTATTTTGATTCGACAACTACAATAACCGGTAGTAATTGGCACTATACGGTCGGGGTTTATGATGGTTCTAAACTTGAAATTTACATAGATGGCACTAAAGAATCTGGTTCAAGTTCTCAATCGGGCACGTCTAATACGGGGTCACAAAATGTGGGGATTGGACATGATATAGGTGTTACAGGCAACTGGATGGATGGCGTTATTGACGAAGTCCGCATCTCTGATAGTGCTCGCTCGGCGGATTGGATTGCTGCCCAATACCTCAGTATGACCGATAATTTCATCACCTATGGCGAGTTACCTGATTATGCACTTCGGTTGCCTATA
>JAIWFK010000007.1:7553-14163 GCA_048631695.1 Calditrichales bacterium | reverse complement strand
GCAAGTCCTTGGTATCGGTGTCCCCCAGGTAACAGCTACAATGGATTGTGCTGCAGCTAGAGATGAATATCAACGCCAGTCTGGCAGGTATGTGCCAATAATAACTGATGGTGGTATTGCTAATGGTGGAGACCTGTGCAAGGCCTTCGCTTCCGGTACCGATGCCGTAATGCTAGGCTCCATTTTTGCCCAAGCTGAAGAGGCACCGGGGTTAGGTTATCACTGGGGTATGTCCCATCCCCACCCAGCACTACCTAGAGGAACCCGAATAAAGGTTGGAACTACTGGCACACTAGAGCAAATTCTCTTCGGTCCTACTTCAGTTACAGATGGTAGCCAGAACCTCGCTGGGGCTCTCCGCACTGCGATGGGCGTCTGCGGTGCCCTTACCATTCAAGAAATGCACCAGGTTGAGATGATAATTGCTCCCAGTATTACCACTGAAGGTAAATCATGGCAACGGTTGCAGTTATAGCCATTGATGCTGCATAAATCGCTTAACAATATAACAAACATAGCACACAGGGTGTTATAATGCTACATAAGGTCTCCGTAGGAATAGGTAATATTGATAAATATCGCTTGATTGAAAGTAGGGGGCTTATTGATGAGTTAGTGAATCTAGGTGAAGAGCTAAAGGGACTAAGGGTATGCCACATCAATGCTATACCCTTTGGTGGCGGCGTGGCTGAACTCCTAATTTCCTATATCCCTCTATTGCGTGCTTTAGGTATTAAAGCCGACTGGCAGATTATCCATGGTGACCGCCGCTTCTTTACCATCACTAAAAGCCTTCATAACTCCCTGCAAGGCGCTGAATATAAAGAAATTACAAAAGAAAAAACACAGAGAGTATACTGGCAGAATAATAAAGCCAATGCCCGCGAGCTAGACCCAAATTATGATGTCTTCATAGTAAATGACCCTCAACCTGCTGCCCTACGCCACTACTCACCCTATAGTAAAGCCAAATGGATATGGCGCTGTCATGTAGATAGCTCAGAGCCAGATGACACAGTATGGCAATTCTTGCGTCCCTACATTGAAGAGTATGACGCTGCTGTTTTCACCACCAAGGAATTTATACCGCTAAACCTCCGTCTAGCCAATATTGCTACCATGGCACCAGCCATTGACCCCTTCAGCTCCAAAAATATGTTTATCAAAAGATATGTATGTCGGGAACTACTGGAGAACCTTGGTATTGACCGCCACCGCCCCCTGGTTAGTCAGGTGTCACGCTTTGACCGCTGGAAAGACCCATTTGGCACAATAAAGGCTTACCGACTAGCCAAAGAGAAAATACCCGAGCTTCAGCTAGCCATGGTTGGTAGCTTTGCCGGTGATGACCCTGAGGCATGGGATTTGTATGCTGCCATTAATGAAGAGGCAAATAAAGATGCGGACATTTTTGTCCTTTCTAATCTTACTGGCGTAGGCAATATGGAGGTTAACGCCTTTCAGAGAGCCAGCGACCTGGTTATTCAGAAGTCACTTAAGGAAGGCTTTGGCTTGGTAGTAGCTGAAGCTTTATGGAAAGAAACACCAGTGATAGCTGGTAATACCGGTGGCATCCCACTGCAAATGACTGGCAACCTCAGTAATTACCTGGTAAATAGTATAGAGGAGTGTGCTGAGAAAATAGTATACCTATTAGAAAACCCATCAATTAGTAAAAAATTGGGTGAAGAAGGTAAAGAAATTATAAGGCAAAACTTCCTTATGCCTAGACTTATTAGAGATGAACTCACCCTGATAAAAAGCCTAGTTGCGAGATAGTTCTGCTTATCTAACTGCTATAATGGAACTACTCCTCTTCCTCTTCAGCCACTATACTACTATTTCCACTGATATAGGGTAGCAAAGCCTCCGCCTTTCCCCGCTTGCGCTGTGATGTAAAGGTTAATTTATCAATTGCCCGGCGTAATTCCTTTAATCTCCCCTCAGGTTGCCCCACCCCTACTTTTACCATCACGCCCTCGACCCCTGTTTCCCATAGAGTCTGAAGTTCATAAGCCGTTATATTTGGTGGCACAGAAACTAATAGTGGTTTTATCAACAAATCAGCCAAACGCTGAAAAAGCATGAGGTGATGCCAGGTGAGAAAATGCTCCTCCTCCTGCTTACCAGCAGAAAGCACCGCATCCACAGGTAACTCATTAACAGTCCTCAACAAGCCCTCACTAAGCGATGCCTCCACCTGCAAAATCTTACCCAGTTTAGTATCTTGATTTATTGCCAGCGGAGTGTTAGCTGGTGGAAATACCACAAAATCGCAGCCAGCTTCTACTAACTGTTCTATACCTCCCTGCCCAACATCTTTTAGCCAGCTACCCCAAGGAATATCAGACACAACCTCACATATTTCTCGAAGTTTTTTAGCCCCTTCACTCAAATTGGAAATACGCAATAGCCCGGCATCAGCCCCATCCACATAATCAGCCAACTCATTAACATTAGCCTGAGCCAAATCAGCAATAATCAGCATTCTTGGCTTCGGTGAAATCTGTTGCATCGCCTTAAATCCTATAGATTGGGGCATAGCCTGTGAAACTTGATTCAATTTATTTATAAGCTTACTCATATATCCTCCACGGAATTAACTGATGAAATTATATGGGAAATCTGAGAGAAATTCAATGCAATATGCTGAGGTCATCTATCAAGGGCCGAAGTCCATACCCATAATATTTTAATTAATTTTAAACATCAATTTTATGGGCAATTAATTTTGTCGCCCTAGAATGGAAGTGTGGATTGTAAACAACTCGATTTTGGGAATAGAAAGGCAAGTACCATGTATAGCGAGTCCAAATGGTTATATCTATCCATTCTGAGTTTGATGGCGGCTATTTTCGGGCTAGTTCACCAGAAATTACTCACATCTGGAGGCTGGTTCAACTGGAAACAATTCTCTCATCACGAACCATTAATAGCTATTGCCTTGATTGTCGGTGTTACTCTATTGATTGTGTATCTTTCGGAGCGTTGGCAGACCAAAAGTAATGAGAAACAAAACAGTAAATGAGAATGATTAAAGTGCAAGAAAGTCATGGAGAGGAGGTTATCTTTATGCTGACCAAAAATGACATCCTGGCCTGCGCCTATGAGTCGGGAATACCTGAAGAGCAGGTAACCGATGATATAATCGAGTTGTTGCAGAAGAGGATAAGCCTATCACTTAGCCACTGGCCACAGCTAGTTAAAAGCGCCCTTATCGATTCTGTTAAATGTCCACTAGGGTTAGTTTGCTATCCTTCCTGTTTTTGGTTGAAGGATTGTGAATGCACATTTCCAGGGAAGAAGGATAAATATGATGAGCAGAAGCATTAATCCATACCCGGAATTCTTAATTGACGAAGCATCTGGGCTTAGAGTGCCAGATATAAGACACCAAATATGGGCTGAAGGTTATCTAGCTGGTAGTGAAAACAGGCAAACGATTAAAAGTGTCATTAAATCACAAGACGGTACGGTTATGGTATTTAATGCTAATGGGGAGCAAATTCCCGAATATCAGGGGCGCTACGAGGAAGTAAAGGAAATAATCTTAAAGGTTGCACCTCAATACACTGTATTTGGTTGTTTCCCCAATTGTGAGACTGAATTGTTAGTAGTCCCAAGAGAAGAATGGTAAGCAACAAATAAAATAGATGTCCGCACTAGCCAGGTTGTAAGGGGATACTGCTTCGGTATCCCCTTTATGTATTATTTTACCCCGTTATTATTAACAGCAAACTCTCCTGTAATCGTGTCACTGGATATCCTCCCTCCACCACTGCGTTTGCTTTTATTGAGCTATATACGATATTATTAGATGCCTACTGGCTTTTATCTTGCTCTTATGATACAATAGGCATACATACCGGTTAGGGAGAAGTTTGTGCAAACTAATTTTATTACTCTTGATTCACTTCTTGATAAAGTGTACCAAGATGGAAGGCATGATTTTCGAGAGTATAAACGCGGAACGGTGATACGTCGCCTGGAGAGGAGACTTCAGGCCACTGGAGCCAAAACCTATCTGGACTACATGCAGTTTTTGGATGCCTACCCTGAAGAGTATCAGCGTCTTGCTGATGACCTCACCATAAAGGTAAGTAGCTTCTTCCGAAGCACATACGCCTTTCAGCAGGTAGCCAGGCTGGTGCTACCAGAACTGGTATCCCACAAAAGAGCTCGTAAACAGTCGAGCCTGAAGTTCTGGAGTACTGCCTGTGCCCGTGGTGAAGAGCCTTACTCCATAGCCATACTACTTGCCGACTTCCTAGGAAATAAGCTACAAGACTTCGAGCTATCAATTTACGCCACTGACATTAGTAGGCATGTGCTGAACGAAGCGCCAGCCGGGCTATATTCCCCTAAGTATGTAGTGGGTCTCCCTCTGGCTATCTTAGAGAATTATTTCACCCGCCACAGTGAAGGTTATACGGTAAACAGTAATATTAGGCAAACGCTCCACTTTTCTTACTTTGACCTGACCTCAACTACCCAGCCACCCTTTATGGAGCTAGACTGCATATTCTGTTGTAACGTTCTCATATATCTGCAAAAGCAACTCCAGGAGAGGGTACTTGAAATGCTATATAACTCACTGGCTACCCCAGGCTACTTGATTCTAGGTGAGACAGAGACCCCAACCGGTAGCCTACGTGAAAAGCTAGAATGCCTTGATACTAAGGCCAAGATATACAAAAAGACATGATATTGAAATCCTACAGGAGGAGTTAGTGGCTGCAAAATATCACAACACAATTAGGGAAGAATAAAAAGTAGGTGTGGAAATGGAAGAAAAACCAGTTGAAATTAAGCAAGTAAGTGATAGGGAATTCTGGGTAGGGGAAAGTAGATATTATCTTGGCGAAGATGACATTCTTTATGAGACAATAGTTGGAGAACAAGATGAGAAAACAATAATCGCAGCACTGGAGGCTCACAATAAATTTAAGAATATGGTTGAAGGAAAAATGAAGATGCTCATAGATGTTAACAAGTCAGGACAGGTTTCATCAAGAGCAAGAAAGATTGGGCAGGAAACGCTTGAAGATGAAAAAATAGGAAAGGTTGCCATATGCGGAACACATCCAGTAGCAAGAGTGATTGCAGCTTTTGTAATAGGAGTTACCAGAAAAAAGGATTTCCGTTTTTTCAAGACCAAGGAAGAAGCTCTTGCGTGGCTTAAGGAGTAAGACACGGATACCTAAGACAGAGAAATACAAACACAGACGAGTCTTGTATACCCTGAGGAGATAAATGATGGATAAAACATCAGAAACAGAGCGTCTAAACGAGATACTCGAGGTTCTAATGAGAGTGGCAAGGGGAGATTACTCTGTCCAGGTTGAGCTTTCGGGTGAAAATGACGACTTTGATTCACTGGCTACGGGCTTGAATATGATGATTGATGACGTCAGAACGAATGAGGAGGCACTGCGAGAGAGCGAGGCGAAATACAGTTCACTTGTAGAAAGTTCTGATGCTGCTATTACCTACTTTGATGGGAAGGGTACATATCTTTTGTTGAACGAAATAGCAGCACACTGGTTGAATGGAAAACCTGAAGACTATATTGGCAAGACTGTATATGATGTTTTTCCGAAGGACCTGGCAGATACGTTTGTGGAAAGGTTCCGCAGGATTATTAAATCAGGCGTTGGAGAAGCTATTGAGGAGGTAGTTGAACCCTTAAATCGATGTATTCATTCACGCCTACAACCAGTTAAAGATAGAAATGGTAATATAACAGGAGTTCAGATTGTGACGCATGACATCACCGAGCGGAAGCGGATGGAGGCCGAACTGAGAAGCTCGGAGGAGCGACTGAGGATTTTATTTGAATTTGCACCGGATGCTTATTATTTGAACAAGTTAAAAGGTACCTTTGTCGATGGCAATAAAGCCGCTGAGGAAATAACCGGTTATAGGAGAGATGAATTAATTGGAAAGAGTTTCTTGAAATTGAAACTACTGCCTGCAAGGCAAATTCCAAAAGCGGCTACGCTTTTAGCCAAGAATGCACTAGGGCAATCAACTGGACCGGATGAGTTTATTCTAAATCAGAAAGACGGCAATCAGGTTCCAGTAGAAATAAGCACATTCCCAGTAAAGATCATAGGCCAGATTTTGGTGTTGGGCATTGCCAGGGACATCACCGAGCGCAAGCGGATGGAGCAAGAACTAAGAACCAAGGATAATGCCATAGCATCATCCATCAATGCCATCGGCATTATTGACCTTGAAGGTAGGCTAACTTACGTTAACCCTTCTTTACTTAGTATGTGGAGGTACGATAGTGAGGAAGAGGTTCTGGGGAGAATTGCAGCTGTAGAATTCTGGGAGGCGGGACAGAATGTTCAAGAAGTGATAGAGGCATTAGCCAGCAAAGGATACTGGGTAGGAGAAATGGTGGCTAAAAGAAAGGACGGCTCAACCTTTGATGCTCAGCTATCGGCAAGTATGATTTATGATGATACTGGGAAACCAGCCTCTATGATGGCTTCTTTCCTTGACATCACCGAGCGCAAGCGGGCGGAGGAGGCGCTGCGGGAGAGTGAGGAAAAGTATAGAACTCTTGTGGAAAATGCAACCGACTTCATCTATATGATCGATG
>JAIWFK010000007.1:0-7543 GCA_048631695.1 Calditrichales bacterium | reverse complement strand
CGCCAGCGAGCGGAGGAGCAATTAATCCGACTGTCTAACGCTGTAACTATGGCCAGAGATAGCATTGTAATTAGCGACTTGCAGGGAAATATAACAGACGTTAATGAAGCAACTCTAGAAATGTACGGTACTGACGACAAAAGAGACTTGGTGGGAAAAAACTCTTTGGAACTTATAGCTCCCGCAGAGCGAGAAAAAGCGCTTGAAGGTATGACCAAGGTACTAGAAAAGGGATACGTAAAAAATCGAGAGTATCATATTATCACCAATGATGGCAACAAGGTTCTAGTGGAGATGACCTCAGCCATCATGAAGGATGCAGATGATAAGCCTATAGGATTTGTAGCTGTAAGCAGAGACATCACCGAGCGCAAGCGGATGGAGCGTGAGCTTCAAGAAAAGAACGAGCAACTAGATACCCAAAACGAGGAGCTTCAGTCGCAGACTGAGGAACTGATGACACAACAGCAGGAACTCATAGAAAAAACAAGGGAAGTGGAAGAGGCAAATCGGTTAAAGTCTGAATTTCTGGCTAATATGTCCCATGAATTGCGCACCCCGCTCAATGTCATCATTGGCTTCTCTGAATTGATGATAGATGAGGTGCCCGGGAAGGTTAATGAAGAACAGAGGCAGTGTCTTAGTGATGTCCTCAGCAGTAGTAAACACCTGCTGAGTTTAATTAACGAGGTTCTTGACCTTTCCAAGATAGAATCGGGTAAGGTAGAACTAAGACTGACTAATATTTGCCTGACCAAGGTAATAGAATCGCTAAGGAGCACCATAATGCCCATGCTCGCCCTAAGAAAGCAAAGCCTTGATGTTAAGCTAGAAGAGGGGCTTCCCCCCGTTTACACCGATAAAGCTAAATTAAGACAGGTGCTCCTCAATCTGCTAACCAATGCCATTAAGTTTACCTCGGACGGAGGCAAGCTGAAGATTGAGGCAGTCAGGGATGGTGATTGGTGTCAGGTCAGCGTGATTGATAACGGCATTGGTATCAAGAAAGAGGACCAGGGAAGAATATTTGAACCTTTCTGTCGGCTAAACAATCCCCTAGCCAAGGGGAAGCCTGGAACAGGGCTGGGGCTGTCCCTGGTCAAGCAAATTGTCGAAAGGTATGGCGGGCAAGTTTGGGTGGAGAGTGAATACGGGAAGGGGAGCCGGTTTACCTTTATAGTGCCCCTAGCAACAGAGGGTGAGCCAAATACAGAGGAGGGAAACAGACGATGAACGAGAAGATACTAATTGTGGAAGACAACCCCATCCATATGAAACTAATGGAAATGACCCTTAGAGATAAGCACTATACCTTACTTAAGGCAACCGATGGAGAAGAGGCACTGGACATCGCTACCGGAGAGCGACCAGACCTTATTTTAATGGATCTCAACCTCCCTGAAATGACCGGTTTTGAGGTAACCAAGAAGCTTAAAGAGAACCCGTTACTTAGCCATACCCTCATTATTGCTATTACCGCATATGCTATGAGTGGTGACAGAGATAGAGTTATTGAGTCCGGGTGCGATGCCTATTTAACAAAGCCCATCGATACCCGTGAATTACCTAAATTAATTGCTGAAATGTTGCTACAACGCGACAAGAGCAGCATCGAGCAACACCAGGGATAGTAAAATGGTAAAGAAGATACTCGTTGTTGATGATGACCCCGCCTTTGTTAGACTAGTTGACCAAGTGCTTACCGAAAAGGGGTACGAAATACTCAAGGCGACTAATGGTCAGGAAGCGCTGCGAATCCTGTTTGCCCATAAACCCGACTTGGTACTTTTAGATATTGTAATGCCTGGCATGGACGGCTGGCAGACCTGCCAGCGCATCCGTGATATTTCTGATATTCCTATTATTATACTCACCGGCAAGCAGAACACCGAAGAAGACATAGTGCTTGGGCTTGACTATGGCGCTGATGACTATCTTATTAAGCCGGTGGGAAATAGGGAACTGGTAGCCAGGGTGCGGGCAATACTGCGCCGCGCTGATTTACCCCCTACTACGGGTGTCCAAAAGGAGACTACCTATAGCGATAACTACCTTACCGTAAATATCTCTGAGCGGAAGGTTATAGTAAACGGGGAACGGGTGAAGCTGACACCAAGAGAGTTTAGCCTGTTTGCCTTCCTGTTAGAGAATGCCTTCCATATTCTCACCCACAAACAACTACTAGAAAAGGTATGGGGCTGGGAATATACTGATGACCTGGACTACGTGCGCATCTACATTTCACATCTGCGCCACAAGATAGAACCAGACCCTGCCCTACCCAGATATATCATAACTGAACCTGGAGTCGGCTACTACTTCCAAAAATCCAATTAATACCGGACTATATTAAGAGATTGCCCAGAAATTAACCTATTTCTCTTTTGCCATTGCGAGGTCGCCTAGGTCGCAGACTCAACTTGGAGAGCGACCGAAGTAATCCCAAAGAGCTTAGTGAGATTGCCGCGTCCTTTATCCTTTATCCTTTATCCTTCACCAAAGGGTGAAGGATGAACCAAAGGGTGAAGGATGAACCGAAGGACTGGCAATGAGAAAGGTATGCTTTTCTGCAATTTTCAGACAGCTCTTTAGATGTATCCTCTACAAATTCTGTTGCTCAACTGTTAAACACAGTCTATTTGCCTGCTCAATCGCCTCGGCTACTACAAACAGCGACCCAGTAACACAGATGAGATCCCTCTCCCCAGCTAGAGCTAGAGCTGAGGATAGCGCATCAGCAACATCCTCCACTACTTGTGGTTCAACTCCGTGCTTAGTAAATTCAGCTACAATAGATGATAGTGACATAGACCGAGGATGGCGAGAGCGGGTGACAATAACCTTATCAAAAAGGGATACTAATTCGGAAACAATGCCAGCTATATCCTTATCCAACGATGTCCCTATAACTAAAATAGCTTGGGTGCTATAGTTGTTAACAGGGCTTCGCTCCTCCAATCTAATATACGACCCGAAGTATTGAACCAGGGATTGTTTTAGCCCCCGGGCTCCCTCAATATTCATGGCTCCATCAACCACCAGAATGGGATGATGACTGAGAATCTGGAATCGACCTGGCCAGTTCACTTGGGCTAAACCATCAGTGATACTATCCCTAGCAATATTAAAACCCTGTCTAGCCAAGACCTCCAGAGCAGCCACCGCGGTAGCGGCATTGTCTAACTGGTAATTACCAAGAAGCGGAATGGATAATTCATAGTTACCCAATATTCCTCTTACCTGAAATAGCTGCCTATTCAAATCGAATCCAAGACCTTGCCAGGTGACATCGCTACCTACCCTGATTAATTCTGCCCCACATTTTTTACAGGTTTCGTCTATTACTTGAGCCACCTCATCACACTGGGGTGAGGTTACTACAAGGCTACCAGACTTGATAATGCCAGCTTTCTCGGCAGCGATTTCAACCAGAGAATTACCTAATACCTCGGTGTGATCAAGGCTAATAGAGGTGATAATGCACACATCAGGATTGATTACATTGGTGGCATCAAACTTTCCTCCCATCCCTACCTCCAGCACCTGAAAATCTACATCTTTTATCTCAAAGTAAGCAAAGGCTAGTGTTGTTAACAACTCAAAGGTAGTCAACTCACCATAGGTAGCTTTCTGGTTTACCGCCTCAGCCTCAGGTTTCAGCCTTTCTACCAGAGCCACATACTCTTCCCTGGAGATTAATTCCCCACCAACCCTCATGCGCTCTCTTAGGTCATTAAGGTGTGGTGAAGTATAAAGCCCGGTAGTATAACCAGCAGCAGTAAGAGCCGAGGCGACCATAGCCGCCGTACTTCCTTTGCCATTGGTGCCAGTAATATGAACTGACCTGGCTCCCAGGTGGGGATTGCCTAACCGAGCCAATAGCTCATCCACACGCCTCAGGTCATAATTGGCCGCCTCGTGTGGCATCGGCATCTTTTCATAGTCAGGATAGCTCAATATATAATCTAACGCCTGCTGATAATTCATTTCTGCTAACCCCTCACTATGGCAATTATATCATCGCTGATTAATAGGCAACAAGTAAATGTTCTCGTCCATATGATTAGTGACATCTCTGAAAAAGTTGACCATTTCAAGTTTCTTGAGCAGGTTGTTTCCTAGCCTTGTCATTGCGAGGCACCCCTTCCCATTGTTATTGCGAGGCACCTCTTCCAATTGTCATTGCGAGGCACAAAGTGCCGAAGCAATCTCCTGAAATGCCCTACCACTGGGATTGCTTCGTCCTTTATCCTTCATCCTTCACCAAAGGGTGAAGGATGAACCGAAGGACTCGCAATGACAGAAAAAAGAGGCTGCTAAACAAAAACAATATGATATACTTGAAATTGTCTATAACGGCTGATATTATCAACCTACCACACTAAACTAATATCTGGGGGAAAAGGTGAATTTTACGGAAAAGTTAATAACCGCCAGTCGGAAGAATAAAAGCTTACTCTGCGTTGGGCTTGACCCTAACCCGGAGCTAATGCCCAATGGAGCGGGGATATTTGAATTCAACAAGGCAATCATTGATGCTACTTCCGATTTAGTATGCGCCTATAAACTCAACCTTGCCTTCTACGAAGTTTTAGATAGTGAGGGGCTCGATGCCCTGAAGCGCACCATTAAATATATACCAGTTGATATACCGGTGATAGGAGACGCTAAACGAGGCGATATAGGTAACACAGCTAAAGCTTATGCCAGAGCTATGTTTTCCCTCTTCAACTTTGATGCAGCTACGGTGAATCCCTACCTGGGCTTCGACTCAATAGAGCCCTTTATCCAATACGCCGATAAAGGGGTATTCATCCTGTGCCGGACATCAAACGCTGGTGCCGTTGATTTACAGTCGCTCCGCTGTGAGGCAGAGCCCGGCTACCGCCCACTATTTGAAATAGTAGCCCTAAAAGCCAGCCAGTGGAATATACACGGTAACATAGGGCTAGTTGTTGGTGCTACCTACCCTGAGGAATTAAGGCTGATTCGCCAGAGCCATCCCGATATGCCGCTACTAATACCGGGTATTGGTGCCCAAGGAGGAGACCTGGCTTCAGCGGTTTGTTACGGGACCGATAGTAAAGGAGAGAAGGCAATTATCAACTCGTCACGACAAATTATATACGCTTCACGGGAAAAGGATTTCGCCGAGGCAGCCCGTCGTGTCGCCTCATCACTAAGAGACCAAATTAACTCCTATCGGTCTACTCTTTGAGGCAAATAAATGGTTATGGAGATAAAGCTGGGTGACGTGGTTCGCCTCAAGAAGAAGCACCCCTGTGGCAGCTATGAGTGGCAGGTAGTCAGGCTCGGCGCTGACATAGGGATTAAATGCCTCAAGTGCCAGCGCCGCGTCCTTCTTGAGCGGAGCGTCTTTGAGCGCAGAGTTACCGCCTTTATCTCCAGAGGGCAGTAATGGCTCGCCGAATCATGCACATAGATTTAGACGCCTTCTTTGTCTCGGTAGAACAGGCACTGAATCCCGAGCTCCGAGGCAAGCCAGTGGTTGTCGGTGGTAGACCTGACCAACGAGGGGTAGTTGCCTCTGCCTCATATGAAGCCAGAGCCTTTGGTCTACATGCTGGTATGCCACTTACTACCGCCTGCCGCCTCTGCCCCCAAGCCACCTTCATAGTGGGCAGCTTTTCCAAGTATCGCCATGCTTCACAAAAGTTTATGGCTATCCTGGCCAATCTTTCGCCCTATCTCGAGCCAGTGAGCCTTGATGAGGCTTATCTGGATGCCACTGGTTTTGAATCTATCTACGGCTCTATTCATCAGATGGCTATAGCTATAAAACAGCGCATTAAAGATGAATTGGAGCTTTGTGCTTCAATAGGCATCGCCAGCTCAAAGGTGGTGGCCAAAGTTGCCTCTGAATTATCCAAGCCAGATGGACTGCTTGAGGTAGCTGATGGTGAGGAGCGCTCCTTCTTGTCACCCTTGCCCATAGCTAAATTACCAGGAATAGGTAAAAAAACGGAGCAAATTTTAAACGGCTTGGGCATCAGTACTATAGGTGAACTATCTAGTATGCCGTTGGACGCCCTCAAAAGCCATTTTGGCGCCTCTGGTGAGGTTCTGCATGGCTACGCCAATGGCATTGACGATAGAGAAGTAAAGCTTCCCGGTGCTGCCAAGTCTATTAGTCGGGAAACTACCTTTAGCAAAGACACTAAAGACCGCTCCTTACTCACAGCGACACTGCGTTATCTTAGCGAACGAGTTGGTTACGAGTTACGCCAGCAGGGTAAGCAGAGCCGGTGCATAACCTTAAAGCTCAGATATGCTGATTTCACGACTATTACCCGCCATCACACCTTAAAACAAGGCAGTAATACCGACTATACCGTCTTTAACACCGGATTCCAATTACTAAGGAGGACACTGTCGCAGGAAAAACAATCGATTCGTCTTATTGGCATCAGGGTATCAAACCTAATTGAATCGGGCAGACAACTAGACATGCTGGATTCCTCAGCCGAAAGGCTGGAGCAACTGAATAAAGCCATTGACCGTATCCGCAAAAAGTATGGCTTCACTGCTATACAAACGGGACAAACTTTGCTATTAAAGGATATATTCCCCCCAAGCGGGGAGGGCTACACCCTACACACCCCCTCCCTTTCACGGTAAAACGAAGACCGTAGATACATAAATCTAGCCTACCAAGGTTCGGAAAAAGCAAGGTTAGCTCTTGAGACAGATTGAAGTAGCGTCCTGGGGACAAAGACAAACTGTTGCTCCCATAAAAAAACTATGCTAATATGCTTGAAAGAAACAAGACAAATCGGGGTGTAGCGCAGTCCGGTAGCGCACCTGAATGGGGTTCAGGTGGTCGGAGGTTCAAATCCTCTCACCCCGACCATAGATAGGCAACTCAACCTCTTGATTTCTACCCTGTTCGTAACTACACTACTCATCAAGATAATAGTTCTTTATGGAAATTCAATCTGCAGGCACTTACCCCAGAGAGGACTCCTCAAGAAGTGGACATAAAGGCCAAGTTAACACTGCCTGAAATTAGGGATTTTGTAGCGAAGTACCTCTATTTACGATCCACTAACAAGACATTGACTATAACCAAAATAAATATAGTTATCAGTGTTTGTGGGCGTTTGACTTGAGTATTCTACATGTCGCTTGGAATTGTACGAAAGCATGTAATCTCGAATGTGTCCACTGCTATTTGGACGCTGGTTCCCCGGCCAATGACGAATTAAGCACTGACGAAGCTTTGAGGCTAATTGGTTCCGTTGCTGAAGTCGGTGCTAAGAGTCTCATATTTACCGGTGGAGAACCGCTATTAAGAAAAGACCTGCTAGAGTTGATACAGTATACTCACTACCTTGGGATTCACCCAGTGTTAGCTACAAATGGTACATTATTAACTAACGCTGCGCTCAAGATACTTAAAAAAGTTGGAGCCGGAGTAGCTTCTAATTTTCCAGCTCTTGATGGTGGAATTTATAGCGCATTCACAGGTACAGATAATAAGACAAAGGAAACAGTCCTTGAAATAATACAAGAGTGCTTACAA
>JAIWFK010000006.1:0-15029 GCA_048631695.1 Calditrichales bacterium | reverse complement strand
TTAAGGATAGGGTTCACCCGCCCTCGAGCCCGCGGACGATATCTCTTCAGGGTTCTCGCCTCATCAGCAAAGATTTTAACAATCTTCAACTCTGAAGGCGCCATCTGAAAATTGCTCTCGGCATTAGCCGCTGCTGATTTCACCACCTTAGCTACAATTCGAGCTATGGGTGTCGGTGTAAACTTAAGTATAGTTAGCGCCTCGTCCACCTTCTTGCCGCGGACCATATTAACTAGCGGACGCACTTTACGAGGTGATATGCCAGTGTCTTTGGCTACTGCCCTTACTTGCATTGTATGCCCTACCTAAATCTACTTTCTCTTTTTTCTTATCTGAGTAGTTCTTTCCGCCCTAGAGATGTGACCCCTAAAGGTTCGAGTTAAAGCAAACTCACCTAACTTGTGCCCCACCATATTTTCAGTGATAAAGATAGGCACATGTCTCCTGCCATCATGTACCCCAATAGTAAGCCCTACCATCTCGGGTAGGATGGTAGACCAGCGTGACCAGGTTTTTATTACTGCCTTCTGACCAGAGAGATTAAGTGTCTCTACCTTCTTCAATAGTTTAGCATCAATGGCCGGACCTTTCTTAGTTGACCTTGACATTTGGCTACCCCTTTATTTGCTCACTTCCCTCGGCGTTTAACAATCATCTTATCTGAAGCCTTTGACTTGCGAGTTCTAAAGCCCAAAGCTGGCTTACCCCATGGCGTGCTCGGCCCGGGTCTGCCTATCGGACTTCTACCCTCCCCACCACCATGAGGATGGTCACACGGATTCATGGCTGAACCTCTTACCGTAGGTCGCCAGCCTAACCACCGTTTACGACCTGCCTTGCCCAGTTTAATATTCTGATGGTCAACATTCCCTATTTGACCAATAGTAGCTAAACATTCACTGCGAATACGCCGCATCTCACCAGAAGGCAACCGAACCAGGGCATATTCACCCTCCTTTACCATTAGTTGAGCCGCAGCTCCAGCACTCCGCACCAACTGCCCGCCTCTCCCCCTCTGCAACTCAATATTATGTATTAATGTGCCACTTGGGATTGATTTTAAGGGTAAGGTGTTCCCCATTTTTATTTCAGCATCCTCACCAGCCTTTATGCTATCTCCTACATTAAGTCCTGAAGGGGCAACAATATAGCGCTTCTCCCCATCAGCATAGAATATAAGCGCAATATTTGCTGAACGGTTAGGGTCATACTCAATAGCCGCTACCCTACCAGGGACACCAACCTTATTCCGCTTAAAGTCAATAATACGAAGCATCCGCTTCGCCCCTCCACCTCGGTGGCGTACTGTTATTCTCCCTTGACTATTGCGTCCTGCCTTCTTTTTAAGAGGTAAGAGTAGAGATTTCTCTGGCTTGCTTTTGGTTATTTCTTCAAAGGTAGAGCCAGTCATCCCCCGCCTACCGGGTGAAGTGGGACGATATACCTTTAGTGCCACTGGCAATCCTCCTTTGCATCTCACAGTTAGGCAACAATCTAATATTTTTTATCAACTTTACTCCCGTTACCCCGTTAGATTTCCCTCTGAGCTTAACCCCCTTAGGGCAGAGCCTAACGGCGTTTATCTCCCTTTCCCTTAATTATTAAACACCCTCAAAGAGTGCAATCTTGTCCCCTGCCTTGAGAGTGACGATTGCCTTTTTCCAGGACTGGGTCAACACCTGCCGTCTGCCTATCCGGCGTCCCTTACCAGGTACTGTCATCACATTAACTGCAGTCACCTTAACCTTAAATGCCTTTTCCACAGCCTGCTTAATCTGGTGCTTATTAGCTTCTCCTGCTACCTCAAAGGCGTATTTGTTTTGGGCCTGAAGTGCTGTATTTTTTTCAGTTATTAACGGACGTCGCAATACCTCATACAGATGCATTAACCTCTCCTCGAGACAGTCTTTGCCCCCATAACCGTTCTGCTTCACGTACTGCAGCCACGGTCATCAACAACATTTTAAAGGAAAGGATGTCAACCACATTGAGTAAGCTGGCCGGTAAAGTTTTAATCCCAACCAGGTTACGACTTGATTTAACCACATTGTCCTTGGGTTCCCCAGTAACGATAAGAGCCGAGGAGTCTATCCCTAATGCTGTTAAAATCCGAACCATTTCTTTAGTCATAGGCTTATCAAGCTCTAGCTCTTGTAAAACCATTAGTTCTTCGTCCCTAGCTTTTGCCGATAAGACACACCTTAGAGCTAGTTGGCGCATCTTTTTAGGCATGGCTTGGCGGTAACTCCTTGGGTGAGGACCAAAAACAATGCCGCCTCCCCGACGCAGTGGCGACCTCCTGCTGCCAGCTCGAGCTAACCCGGTATGTTTCTGGCGATATAACTTCCCGCTACTACCAGAGACTTCACTCCTAGTCTTAGTATCAGCCGTTCCCTGACGAGCATTTGCCCGCTGCCTTACCATTGCCTGGTGCACTACCGCTTCATTAAACGGCACACCAAACACTTCATCACTTATCTCCATATGTGTTGCCTTCTCTCCGGCAAGGTTATAAACTGGGACTTGCACTTTCTTACCTCTCCCTAGCCTTCCTCTAATAACCTTTGATTTCTAGGCGACCACTTTGATTTCCTTATTAGTAATAGTCCATTCCTACCCCCGGGTATTGCCCCCTTGACCAACAATAAATTACGGTCAGGGTCAGCTTCAAACACCTCTAGGTGTCGTGCCGTTACCCTGCTATCCCCCATATGCCCTGCCATACGCATCCCTTTGAAAACCCTACCAGGAGATGTAGTAGCCCCGATAGAGCCTGGGGCACGGTGTCGGTCTGACTGTCCATGCGTTTTGGGACCACCGGCAAAATGATGGCGTTTTACTACACCAGCAAAGCCCTTCCCTTTTGAGACCCCGGTAATATCCACTCGGTCACCTATCTTGAACAGGCTAACATCAACAGTCTGCCCTACTTCAACAGCTTCACTATCACTAACCCTGAATTCTCGAAGATATTTGAACTGTCCCAGCCCCTTGAGATGCCCCTTCTGCGGGGAATTAAGCCGTTTAGCTTTACTAAAGCCAAGCTGCATAGCGCTATAGCCTTCTTTATCCTTAGTCTTAACCTGTATTACAGTGCACGGACCTGCTTCAATAGCGGTTACCGCCTCTGCTTTACCATCCCTAGTAAATATCTGGGTCATTCCCAGCTTTCTGCCAATAATACCTTGAATCATATTTTTAGCTTTCCTATACCAATTAGCTTATATACTTTCTACAACTTAATATCTATCTCAACCCCCGATGGTAGGTTCAGCCTGGACAGGGCGTCTATCGTTTTAGAGCTTGCCTCTACAATATCAATAAGGCGTTTATGAGTCCGAATTTCAAACTGCTCCCTTGAGTCCTTATCTATGAATGGGGAACGGATAACGGTAAATTTCTGAATACGGGTAGGCAGGGGCACCGGGCCGGAAACAACCGCTCCAGTACGCTCTACTGCTTCTACAATCTGCTGAGCAGATTGGTCAATTATCTTGTGGTCATAACCCTTTAATTTAATACGAATCTTCTGTTTAGGCATATTTAATTATCAACCCATCCCTTTTACCCCACTCCCTTTGTAAGAGAGGAGGAATTAGTTATGTAAAAAGGATTTCTCCCCATATTTGCCTTTCTTTGACTCTACCTTCATGTTTTACTCTGAACGGCTAATGCAGCCGGTAGCTCCTGATATTGATAAAACTCCATGGTATGCGTGGCTCTGCCCTGGGTTAATGACCTGATAGTGGTAGTATAGCCAAAGGTCTCCGCTAATGGTATCAGGCAGCAAATGGTTAACATCTCACCCTCTGTTTCAATGCTACTAATATGACCTCGCCTTGAAGTAAGGTCATCTATTATGTCACCAAGAAATTCCCCAGGGGTAACTACATTTAGCTTCATTAGCGGCTCTAGCAAGACAGGATTAGCTCTAGCGACACCATCCTTGAGAGCTATTGATGCAGCAATCTTAAAGGCTATTTCAGAAGAGTCAACCTCATGAAAACTACCATCATAAAGGGTTACTTTGATATCAACCAATGGATAGCCAGCCAGTACCCCAGTCTCCATAGCCCCTTTAATGCCACTCTCTATAGCAGGGATGTATTGCTTGGGTATTGCTCCACTTTTGACACGGACAACAAAGTGGAAGCCGTTACCACGCTCTATAGGCTCAAGCTCAAGGCAGACATGACCATATTGACCGCGCCCCCCAGTCTGCCGAATAAATTTGCCTTCACTTCGCACCGATATAGTAATAGCTTCCTTGTAGGCAACCTGCGGCTTACCTACCTTTGCCCCTACCCTGAATTCACTGAGCAACCTGCTTACTATAGTCTCTAGGTGAAGCTCACCCATACCTGAGATAACAGTCTGTCCCGTCTCCTTATTATAGACTGCCTTAAAGGTAGGGTCTTCCTCAGTCAGCTTTTTTAGGGCTTCCCACATAGAGTCCTGGTCAGCCTTGGTTCTGGGCTCAATGGCAACAGAGAGCACGGGCTCGGGGAAGCGAATGGATTCAAGAAGTAGTGATTGAGAGGAATCGCACAGGGTATCACCGGTAAACGTATTTTTTAGACCTGAAGCAGCTACAATAGAGCCAGTATCGGCTTTAGCTACCTCCTCACGGCGATTGGCATGCATTAATAATAACCGTCCAATGCGTTCCCTCTTCTCACGAGTTGAATTAAGTATTTGTGTCCCCGCCTCTACCTCACCAGAATAGACCCTAAGATAGACCAACCTTCCGATAAAGGGGTCAGAAACCACCTTAAAGGCTAGTGCTGAAAAGGGAACATCGTCTCTGGCTGGACGAGTAACCTCGGTTCCTAACCTGGTATCAATTGCTCTTACCGGTGGCATATCTGAGGGGGAGGGCAGATAGTCTACAATGGCATCAAGTAACGGACGAACACCTTTATTCTTAAGGGCACTACCACAAAGAATAGGTACCCCTCTATTAGATAGAGTTACCCTTCTTAAGGCTAGCTTCAACTCAGCGGAAGTAATACTGGTACCCTCTAGATAAGCTGTCAGAATCTCGTCATCGCATTCAGCTACATTTTCAATTAGTACCTGACGAAATTCGTTATATTTAGCTTGTTCTGACTCAGGAATAGCTACCTCCACTGGTTCTTCCTCAGGGTTCCTGCTAAAATCCCATGCCTTATTCTCCACAAGGTCAATTATACCCCTATATGAGGCTTCGCTGCCTAAAGGTATTTGTATGGGTAGGGGGTTGGTTCCGAGCCGCTCTTTAATCATAGACAGACTGCGGTTAAAATTAGCACCAATTCGATCCATCTTATTAATAAAGCAAATTCTGGGCACATGATATCTATCAGCCTGTCGCCATACCGCCTCTGATTGAGCCTCGACTCCAGCCACAGCATCAAAAACCACTACCCCCCCATCTAATACTCTAAGACTGCGCTCCACCTCAGCAGTAAAATCTACATGCCCAGGGGTATCAATAATATTGATACGGTGGTTTCGCCAATAACAGGTGGTAGCCGCAGATGTAATGGTGATACCGCGTTGCCTTTCCTGCTCCATCCAATCCATTACTGCTGTGCCTTCATCTACCTCACCAATCTTATAGGTACAACCGGTATAATATAGTATCCTTTCAGTGACAGTGGTCTTACCAGCATCAATGTGGGCGATAATACCTATATTTCGTACATGCTCTAAAGGATAACTTCTAGGCACCATACTATCCTTTGCCTTAGACTTCACCGATATGGAGTTGTTTACTATAACATTAGAATTAATAATGATAACCCCTTACCATCTATAGTGGGCAAAGGCTCTATTAGCCTCAGCCATTCTATGAGTATCCTCACGCCTCTTAATAGTTGCCCCCTGCCCCTTAGCCGCATCACTAAGTTCAGCCGCCAGTTTCTCAGCCATAGATTTACCTGCCCTAGCTCTGGCCGAATTTGTCAGCCAGCGAATAGCCAAAGAAAGACCACGCTCATCACGAACCTCCACTGGTACCTGATAGGTAGCACCGCCAACACGGCGTGGCTTAACCTCAAGTAAGGGAGTGGCATTCCTTACCGCGTGTTCTAGAACAGTAACCCCCTCTTCCGACGACTGTTGTTGTTCTATAATGTCTAGAGCACCATATACAATCCTCTCTGCCGTGCTCTTTTTACCACACCTCATTACTCTATTTATCACCCTAGCCACTATTACGTTATTATACTTGGCTTCAGGGGGTATCTCTCTTCTTGTAGCTCGGCTCCGTCTCGGCATTTTATCTCCTATATTTAGACACTCTCAGCCTCAGCTAAGACTTTGGCTTGCTTAGCTCCATACTTGCTGCGACTCTGACGGCGGTTAGCTACGCCGCTAGTATCCAGTGCTCCGCGAATAATATGATAACGAACACCAGGTAAATCCTTCACCCGCCCGCCACGAAGCAGAACCACGGAATGTTCCTGCAACTCATGCCCCTCACCAGGAATATAAGCAGTTACCTCCATGCCATTGGTCAACCGTACCCTGGCTATTTTACGCAACGCCGAATTGGGCTTCTTCGGCGTCGTGGTCTTAACCTGAAGGCAAACCCCTCGCTTCTGAGGAGAGCCTCTTCCTTGTATCATCCTATTGTTCAAAGCATTATAAGTAAAACGTAATGCCGGCGCCTTGCTTTTCTTGGCAACCTTCTTACGCCCCTTACGGACAAGCTGATTAATAGTAGGCACTCGACCCCCTCCTATATCATTACACAATTTAAATGGATGAGCTAAAGCTCATCCACCTACAACATAAACAGATTTAACAAAAACCCTAATCTGTCAACTATTAGCTGAGCCGTTAAATAACAAACATCTAGTTTATCACAGCTAAAGTTAACTGTCAACAATTATAGTATAGTGTGTTAATGTTCTATGATTTTGTCCAAATTGTGATTTTCATTAATAACAGCCGTTATTCGACTTACCTAGTAACTCTTATCATTTTAACTTATAATGATTATCTTGCAGGAGGAAACTGGGTGATCAATCTCAATGACATACTGCACCAAGTTGCTAAGCCCGCCCGCTATACCGGTGGTGAGTGGAATAGCGTGGTAAAGGACTGGGAATCAACCTACATCAGGATTGCCCTCACTTACCCCGATTTATATGAAATAGGCATGTCCAATATGGCTTTACCTATCCTCTATGACCTACTCAATAGTCAGCCGGATGTTCTTGCCGAAAGGGTCTATGCTCCCTGGCCAGATATGCAAGCGGTAATGCAAACCATGGGTATACCTCTGTTTAGTCTTGAATCCAAGCACCCGCTAAAAGATTTTGATATCATTGGTTTCTCCTTAAGCTATGAACTTACCTACACCAATGTATTGAACATGCTTCACCTAGCTCAAATACCAGTATTAGCGCGGGAAAGAAACGATTGCCACCCACTAGTAATAGCCGGCGGTAGTTGCGCTCTCAACCCAGAGCCTATGGCTGACTTTATTGACTTTTTTGTAATTGGGGATGGTGAAGAGGTATTGCTTGAGCTTGTTGATAGCTTCCGAAATTATAAAGAAATAGGAAAAAGAGCCGCTAAAAAAGAGCTACTACGCCAAGTATCTACTATCCATGGCATCTACGTGCCTAGCCTATATCAAGTGGAATACCGAGATGACGGTTTAGTTAAGAGCATTACACCCACTGAGCCACAGGCTAGAGCTACTATTCAGCGAAGAATAGTGACCAAGCTTCCGCCCCCGGTAACTAAACCAGTAGTCCCTTATATTGAGGTAGTACATGACCGAGGAGCGATAGAGATTCAGCGGGGTTGTAGTCGTGGTTGTCGTTTCTGCCAGGCTGGGATTATTTATCGCCCAGTGCGTGAGCGTCCACAAGGGGAGGTGCTACAAGCAACAGGCGAGCTTATCACCAACTGCGGCTATAATGAGGTGTCTCTGGTGTCACTAATCACCGGTGACTACCCTGGGATTGATAAGCTGATAACTAGCCTATCCCACCATTACCATGACCTTGTCGTGTCACTACCGAGCCTTCGTATGGATAATTTTTCAGTAAGGTTGATAGAATCTCTTCCCATTAAAAGGAAGACGGGGCTCACTTTTGCTCCTGAGGCAGGAAGTGAAAGACTACGACGAATCATTAATAAGAATATCCCTGAAGACGAAATCTTAGAAACTGCTGCTGCTGTCTTTAACAAGGGTTGGACAAGTCTTAAGCTATACTTCATGCTTGGTTTACCCACCGAAACCACTAATGATATAGAGGACATTATCCAGCTAGTAAATAAAGTCTGCTCGTTGGGCAGGAAGGCTAATGGGAAGAGGGTTCAACTAAGAATCAGCCTATCAACTTTTGTGCCTAAGCCGCATACACCCTTCCAGTGGGTAGCCCAGGAAAGTGAACCACAGCTAAAGGCTAAGCATGAACTTCTTAAGCTAGGGTTACGCCGAAAAGGGGTCAAGCTATCATGGCAAGACCCTAAAGTCAGCTTGCTTGAGGCAGTATTGTCACGAGGCGATAGACGATTAGGTAAAGTTATCTATCGCGCCTGGCAACTGGGCTGCACCTTTGATGGCTGGAGTGAGTACTTCAATTATGAAAATTGGCTTTGTGCCTTTAATGAGACTGGACTTCAGCCCAGCTTCTATGCCCACAGGGAGCGTTCCCTAGACGAGCTCCTACCCTGGGCCCATATTGATGTAGGAGTAAGTATAGATTTCCTGAAGAGAGAATATCAGCGCGCCGTAGAAGGTATAGAGACCCCTGACTGCCGTTATAAAAATTGTAATACCTGCGGCCTAGAGCACTGGCAACCTGACTGCCAGCAAAAGCATCAGGGGCTAAGCTAGCAAACCACCATCCACAACAATAGTATGTCCCGTCACATAACTAGAGGCGTCAGAAGCTAAAAATAAAGCTACACTAGCAATATCGCTCGGCTCAGCTACTCGACCCATCGGTATTTCAGCTGTAATCTGCTTATAAGTTTCAGGGTCGCTCCACAGGCGTTTACTCATCTCTGTCCTAACCGAACCGGGAGCAATGGCATTAACTCGTATATTGTGGCTGGCTAATTCCCGAGCCAACACCCTGGTAAGCATAACCACACCTGCCTTAGAAACGCAATAACCAGCTTTCCCTGTCTCCGCCGTTATAGCCGCTACTGAAGCTATATTGATAATATTACCCTTCTTTCGTTCAACCATTTTCGTGCCTACTGCACGGCAGCAAAGGAAGTAACCCTTCAGGTCAGTGTCAAGAACCCTGTCCCAATCCTCCTCACTATGTTCAAGCAATGATGCCCTAACGATTATACCGACATTATTTACCAGAATATCAATGACGCCAAATTCATCCATTACCCTCTGGACCATATTATCCACATCCGCCTTGTTAGTAATGTCAACCGGGACAGCTAAGGAACGCCGACCAAGTTTCCTAATTTCCTCAACCACAGCCTCCATCTCACCACCCTCAACCACCATGTCACAAACAGCAACATCAGCCCCAGCCTCAGCAAAAGTTAAGGCAATAACCCTACCTATTCCCCTCCTCCCTCCAGTAACAACAGCTACCTGACCTTCCAGAGATAAACTAGGTGTGCCCATCGTTTAACCCCCTATCTTATTTTTAGGTAACGTAGCACCGTTTTCAGCCCTTGTCAAAGCAAGCGATAGCTACTACCTTGTCACCACGGCTGAGCCTCATCAGTTTCACCCCTTGGGTGCTTCTGCCCTGAATAGTAATACCCTTTCTCGGGTCTTTCTCCTTCACCGGAGTGTGGATAACAATCCCATCAGCCGATATAATCATTAGCTGTTGAGTCAGAGAAACTAACTTGGCAGCAGCCACCTCTCCTATTTTCTCAACAAGGTTGAAAGTCCTGACCCCACTACCGGAGCGGTGTTGCTCTGGATAATCGCCAACTGGAGTAATCTTACCGAACCCCCCTGTAGTAACTACTAAAAGGAAAGCTTCGGGAAAGACGACATTCATACTGACCACTTGGTCATCAGGTGCCAGGCGGATACCACGCACCCCGCCACTGGTTCTGGAGCTAGTTCTTAACTCGGAAACAGCGAACCTAATTGCCTGCCCTTTCCGAGTTACTAATATGACATCGTCCTGGTCAGTAGCTAAACGTGCTGCCACCAGCTCGTCTCCTTCTTCTAAATCCATGGCAATAAGTCCGCTACTCCGCACTGAGGCAAAGCTACCTATAGTCGTCTTTTTTATCTCTCCACAGCTTGTAGCCATCAATAGATAGGCACCTGCCTTAAAATCAGCCAGGGCTACCATAGCCGTAACTGTCTCCCTATCAACCACAGGGAATAGATTAACTACCGCTGTCCCTTTAGCTATGCGGGAGCTATCAGGTGGAATTTCATAGCACTTAAGACAAAAAACCTTACCGCGGTTGGTGAAGAAGAGTAGGTTATCATGTGTATCAGTCACCGCCATGAGCCTTACTGCATCTTCTTCCCTAGTTACCATGCCGATGATACCCTTACCACCACGATGTTGTGGCGTGTAAGCATGAGATGGTACCCTCTTAATAAATCCTCTATCACTGAGTGTCACCGCCACTCTTTGATGGGGAATAAGGTCTTCCTCCCGAAATTCCACCACCTCTTCCTCAGTTATCTGGGTTCGCCGTGGGTCACCATATTTAGACTTCAGTTCCTCCACTTCTTCCTTTATCAGGTGGAGTATTCTTCTGGGGTTAGCCAGAAGGTCTTCTAGATAGGCAATATTTTTAACTACCTCAGTATAGTCATCAACTATCTTGCGCCGCTCTAGGTTAGCCAACCGGCGTAACTGCATATCAAGAATGGCTTGTGCCTGAGCCTGGGATAAGCCAAAGCCAGCCATAAGGTTCTGGCGAGCTATCTCAGCATTTTCCGATTTTCGGATAGTAGCAATCACCTTATCTATATGGTCTAAAGCGGTTTGAAGCCCTTCCAGAATATGAGCCCTGGTCTTGGCTGCTTTCAGCTCAAACCGAGAGCGCCGGGTGATAACCTCACGGCGGAAATCTATATAATACTGAAGCGCCTCTTTAAGGCTAATTACCCGGGGCTGACCATCAACCAGAGCCAGCATGTTAACGAAGAAAGCTGACTGCATTGAGGTATATTTATATAGGTTGTTCAAGACCTGCTGTGGCTGAACTTCCCTCTTTAACTCAATAACAATACGCATACCCTGGCGGTCTGACTCATCGCGCAGTTCACTGATACCCACAATTTTCTTATTTTTGACCAGTTCAGCTATCCTCTCCACAAGGGCTGCCTTATTCGTCTGATAAGGAAGCTCAGTAACCACTATTTGACGACCTCCAGTCCCGGGAATGTCTCCAAGATGAGCCTTAGCCCGAACTATTACCTTGCCATGCCCAGTAGCATAGGCACTCTTAATCCCCTCCTGTCCGAGGATGATGCCAGCGGTAGGGAAATCGGGTCCCTTAATAAATTGGGTAAGGTCATCAATCGTGGCTTCAGGATTATCAATGAGGCAAGAGATGGCATCACAGACCTCCACTAGATTATGCGGGGGGATATTGGTAGCCATCCCCACTGCAATCCCAGCTCCGCCATTAACCAGTAAATTAGGAAACCGGGTGGGTAGAACCGAAGGTTCCTTAAGGCTATCATCAAAGTTAGGCATGAATTCCACGGTATCCTTATCAATGTCAGCTAGCATCTCCTCAGAAATGGAAGCCAGGCGCGCCTCGGTATAGCGCATAGCTGCAGGTGGGTCATTATCCACGCTGCCATAATTGCCCTGCCCATCAATTAAGACATATCGCATAGAGAAATCCTGTGCCATGCGCACCATCGCATCATAAACAGAGGTATCACCATGAGGATGGTATTTACCCAACACCTCACCAACAATACGAGCGCTCTTCTTATGGGGACTGGTATGATTTAGCCCCAGACCATCCATAGCATAAAGGATACGTCGATGTACCGGCTTCAATCCATCCCGCACATCAGGTAAGGCACGGGAAACGATGACACTCATCGCGTAGTCCAGGTAAGAGCTTCTCATCTCATCTTCTATGTTTACTGATTTTACTTTTCCTAAAACCATTTAACTGAACCCCCTATCCCCCATTATCAGCTTTATCATCAATCTCAGAAAATCTCTCGGGCAATATTTCTGAGTCTTCTCCACCTACTATTGTATAGTCTGGCTCCTCCACTAATTCATGCTCATACTCTAATTCACGTCTAAACTTTTTATCGCTAATATAAGACCGAAAGCCCTCTAAATGCTTAGAGGGGAAGGAAAGACGTCCTGCTTGACTGGGAGCCTGATACACCTCTCTAATAATGACAGTCACCCTATCTTCTGCTGAGCTGACGATAGCCGCTGTATATTTATTACCCCCCTGCATTAATTTAATAAGCCGCTGTCCATGCCTCGGCTCGACTTGCCCTAAATACTCCCCACGCCCGTTTTCCACTATTAAGTTAAACCTAGCTATTCTCAAATTTAATTTATCACCGGCACTCATTCTGACCACGGTCTCTCGTGGTGCCAGATCATAAAGATCAACTATCCCTGACTTGCCTATTTCCTCAATAAACTGCTGCGGTTCAGCCTTATCTGAATCACCCGGTACACTAATAGCTTCCTCCCCTAAATAGGCTAAACGGTGAAGGTTCTTTCTAGCAATGGTATTATAAGGGTCGAGTTCTATAGCTCGGCTATAGGCTTCTTTCGCCTGGGAATACTCCCCCAGCTCCATAAAAGCTCTACCCAAGCGATTATAGGCATCAACATCATTAGGGAAGCTCTCTATCAGGCTCTTATTGACCACTACCGCCTCACGCCACTGACCCTGCAAGGCTAAGGCTATTGCCTGTTTACTGAGCTGGCGTTTTAGTCTTACCTGCTCCTCTTCCTGATATACCATCCTCTACTCCCTGCCAGTCTATTCGGCTATTTCTAACTCAAAGGCTCGATGTAAGGCACGAACTGCATCCTCAACTTTAGCCTCATCAATGATACAGGTTATCCTTATCTCCGAGGTAGTAATCAGCTGGATATTAATGCCCTTTTCACTGAGTGTATCAAACATCCTCGCTGCGTAGCCAGGGGTATTCTGCATACCAGTGCCTATAACACTAACCTTGCCTAACTTGGAATCAATAACGCAATCCCTCGCTCCAATTGACTTGGCTATAGGTTTTACTACTTCCATTGCGTTATCTAGCTGGCTCTTAGCCACAGTAAAGGTTAAATCAGTAATATTATTAATACTGGCGTTCTGAACGATTGTATCTATACTGATATCCGCCTTGGCTAAAGGCAGAAAGATAGCCGCCGCAATGCCGGGTCGGTCGGGAACACCAACCACAGTTATCTTAGCCACATCAAGGTCGTGAGCTATACTCCTTACTTTATTTCGCACTTCCATAGATACCCCTCCATGAATTAATGTACCTGAGCTATTAGTGATGCTAGAGGCCACCAGAATAGGGATATTAAATAGCTCCCCCAGCTCAACAGCCCGGGGATGCATTACCTTAGCCCCATAGTTTGCCATCTCCAGCATTTCCTCATAGCCAATCTCCGGTAGCTTCTGAGCATTAGTGATAAGTCGTGGATCAGCGGTATAGACACCGTCAACATCAGTATATATCTGGCATATCTCTGCTCCGAGGCTAGCCGCCAGAGCCACTGCCGTGGTATCAGAACCACCCCGCCCCAGGGTAGTTACGTCCATCTCCTCAGTAATGCCCTGGAAGCCGGCTACAATGACAATATTCCCCTTTTCCAACTCCTTAACCACTCGTCTAGATTCAATCGTTTGAATTCGAGCCCGGCTGTAGGTTGAATCAGTTTTAATTCCCGCTTGGGCACCACTGAGGCTAATTGCAGGATAACCCATATAATGAAGGGCCATTGCCAGCAGGGTGCTGGCAACAATCTCACCAGTGGACAATAAGAGGTCAAGCTCTCTCCTATCAGGCTTCTTAGAAAGCTGATAAGCCAGCTTGATTAGCTCATCAGTGGTATCTCCCATAGCCGATACCACTACCACCACCTGCTCACCCCTATCCTTAGCCAGGGCTATGCGCCGAGCCACACTCTTAATCCGCTCCGCATCTGCCACCGATGAACCACCATACTTTTGAACAATTAACGCCATTAATCTTTAACCTCGGGGTTTAACTATCTTTTTAAATAATATTTACCAAGGGTAAGCTTCTAAATATTCTTTTATCATCCGGTAGGTTTACCTCTTTATCAACCTACTCATAATATTATACCCTTCTTCAATAAACAAGCCAGTGCTTTTTGCCTCGGTCTCAGTTAATCTTTTTGCCCCGTTAGTGGTAAATCCTGCTCCCCACAGCATAAATGGAACCGGGTCATCACTATGCGTCCGGGTCTTAATCGGTGTGGGGTGGTCGGGCATAACTAATAGGCGAAGGGAGCCTGAACCCCAATTACGGAGTCGGTTTAACACCTCTGCATCCGCCCTCTGGATAGCCTCCATTTTATCATCAATGGAACCAGCGTGAGCTGCCTCATCTGGCGCTTCAATGTGAATAACTACCAAATCATGCTCTTCTAAGGCTTTTAGGGCTCCGACTGCCTGAGCAGCGTAGTCATTATCTAGACCGTCAGTTACCTCCGCTATTTCTAAGACCTCCATTTCCGTCAATCTTGCTAAGCCACGGAGAAGGTCAACCCCGGAGGTCATAGCGGCATCAAGACCATAGACCTGCTTAAAGGCTGGCATATCAGGCACCCTGCCACTACCCCAGAAGAGCCAAATCATCGTTGCTGGAATATCACCGCAAGACCGCCGCTCAATATTAACCGGATGGTCACGAAGCACAACCTCCGAGCGTTTCATCAGGTCTCGTAGTAGCTCACTTCCCTGACCATTGGGCATAAACTCATCAATGGGCTTATCTGGAATATCATGCGGGCGAGTGCAGGTAGCCAAAAGGGTATCCTCCCGCCCGCTGAGCTTACATATATGTCGGTAGCTGACGCCTGGATAAAAGTGAA
>JAIWFK010000005.1:0-16370 GCA_048631695.1 Calditrichales bacterium | reverse complement strand
GCTGAAGCACTATGTGATTTACCTCTCATCTCTGACCCAAACCTGATTGTGGGTATGGAGAGGGCTGAGGATGCTGGCGTGTATAAACTGAACGATGAGCTGGCTATCATCCAGACCCTCGACTTCTTTACGCCTATTGTTGATGACCCCTATACCTTCGGTCAGGTTGCCGCCGCTAATGCTCTGAGTGATGTCTATGCTATGGGCGGAAGACCACTGACGGCGATGAACATCGTTTGTTTCCCAACGAAGACGATGGATATGGTTATATTGAAAGAGATTCTAGCTGGGGGGCTGGACAAGATGCGGGAGGCTGGGGTACTCTTAGTAGGTGGGCACAGTGTAGAAGACCAGGAATTGAAGTATGGGCTCTCCATCACCGGTATCATCCACCCGGCAAAGGTAGTGCTCAATACTGGTGCCAAGGTAGGCGACAAGCTCCTATTGACCAAGCCATTGGGTACAGGAATAATAAATACCGCCCTCAAGGGTGAGATGGCAGACGAGAAAGCAGCCGCCAAGTCAATAAAGTGTATGGTTACTCTTAACCGAAAGGCGTCAGAATTGATGATGGCAGTAGATGTCCATGCTTGCACTGATGTTACCGGTTTCGGTCTTCTGGGTCATGCCTGTGAGATGATTGAAGAAACAAGTGTCGGCATGGTGATTCACTCGGCTGTGGTTCCGTTTTTCCCTGAGGCGAAAGAGCTTGCCGAGATGGGTCTGGTTCCTGGAGGTCTACACCGCAACCGAGAATTCCGAATGAATATGGTTGAAATAGACAGCGAAGTCCCTGATTATTTAGTAGATATTCTCTTTGACCCTCAAACCTCAGGGGGACTACTGATTTCAGTGCCAGGGCTGGAGGCAGAATCACTACTCAATAGTATGCATAAAGAGGGTATTGAAGCGGCCACCATTATTGGGGAGGTAGTAGCCGAGCCGAAAGGAAAGGTCGTCGTAAGATAGGCAGTGATGATGAAAGAAATTACCATCCCTGGCAGAGGAAATTATAAATTGAGGCATCTGGTGCTGGACCTAAACGGCACCATCGCCCTGGACGGTAAGATTATCGAAGGGGTAGAGGAAAGGCTAAACCAGCTCAGCAGCATACTCAACATCTGCATTGTTACTGCAGATACACATGGTAGTGCCCGGCAACTGGAAGAGAACCTTGGTATCAAGATATATAAAATAGAGAGGGGCAAAGAGGATGCTCAGAAGCTCACCCTGGTGCAGAAACTGGGAAAGGAAAATACTACCTGCATAGGGAACGGTTCCAACGATGCCTCTATGTTGAGGGAATCTATTCTTGGTATATGTATAGCGGGTCAGGAAGGGGCATCGGTTGAGGCAGTAACTAACTCTGATTTGATAGTTGCCAATATAAATGATGCCCTAGACTTATTGCTCAAGCCCAATAGGCTGATTGCCACACTGCGAAGATAGCCTCTTTTATAAAGAGTATCTGCCTCAATTGCCCATTGAGTAAGTAGAAAGCCTTAATGCATTACAGTAACACGGTTTCATATAGTTCAAATCACTTGATTTACTGGATAAGAGATAAAAAATACGGATTGAGTCAACGAATGTTTTTAAATGTTCACACTAACTCTATTAACAAGGTCAATCATTATTAAAGCTTCAATTCAATACTTATTTCTAATTGCACAATACACCGGATTATTACATAACAGAAATAAGATATAAGTTGTTGTAGCGCCGCTACAATTAGTGATTTCGTTCAGATAGACTGGGGATACTATGTTACTAAAAATGCGGTATACCTTATCCTCATTTTTATGTCTTGGCGAGCCATGCTCTCTCTTTTCATTATGAGGGGAAGCGACGAAGCACTCTCTAGAAATGCCATACCATTGGGATTGCCACGCTCGACCGAGTCCTTCCCAGAAGGACAGAGTGCAGGCTGGCGACCTACGGCTCGCAATGACGAGAGGGAAGCACTTGCCACCTTCTACGACCTTGAAAGAAGATACATATGTCATTAATTATATGAACGAGTACAATTACTTGACTGGCACAACTGGGCGGGCTAGACTAACTTGTCGGTCAATAATAGGATATTAGAAGATGTAGTAATGACGGAATAACCGGCTAGGGGGCTAGGTGAGAGGCAGAAAGATTACCCAGCAAAGGAATCCCTATAAAAGAGGCTGGAACCATGGAGATGAGGAATAAATTGGGGAATAAGGGAGAAGTAATCCTACTTATAGGACTCGGTAGGGGCAAGACCGCTACCGCACTGGGGATAGCGTTACGTGTTATTATGTATGGAGGAAGGGTGGTATTTATACATTTCAGCGGTCCCCAATATCCTGAGTTAGGAGAAGTGAAAGCTGCTATCGCCCTTGGTGATAGTTTGAGAATGATAGGTATCAGAAGCGAGGCAAGCAACCCCTCATACTTAAATGACTTCTATGAAACAGTCAATACAGTAGCGGAGGCTTTGGCTACGGCAGGTAATGTATGGATTAAGCAATGTAATCTTCTGGTACTTGATGACATTAGTCATCAACTAGAGCGGGAAAGTATGGATATTGCCCAAGTTTTAGCTATAATTGAAGATAGGCCTCCTGATGTGAGCATTATTTTAACTGGACGGTCCGCTCCCAAGATGATAATAAAGAAAGCAGACTTGGTTACCGAATTTGTCGATGCAAAGCAGCCCTCACCAACTAGTATGAGTCTGCGTAAGGGAATTGATTTCTAGGCTTGGTTATTGTAAGCTAGAGATATTACGATATTCAGCAGGAGTCTAAAACAGCTGACAAGTAAAGCTAACTGGAGGTATCGATTGTAGTGATGAGTGAAATAGATGAAAAGCTTGCATCTTACTTAAAGTTCTTGTGCCAGAAGGCAAAAGAGCTGGGAGCATCAGAAGCAGTAGCCATACCAGTCAGTGATATCGTGGTCGATGAGAGGGTAGCGTTAAAATGCATGGTGCCGCTATGCTCTTTTTATGGCACCAACCTGATGTGCCCGCCTAATGTAATGCCCATCTCGGAGTTCAAGAATATCCTCAAACGCTATCATGCTGCTATTCTGATACAAACTAAGTCATTCGGGACACCTGAAGAGCTCACTGACCCGGTTGACCTATCAGAGACATGGAAGACATTCAAGTCTGCCGGAAGGAAGCAAGAACAGCCGTCAACACCAACAACAGACTATCTTCATTCTATCAGAGACAGTCTAGAGAATCAGTACAAAATGATGAGCGAGATAGAGTCTCTCTGCATTAGAGAAGGATATCACTTTGCCGCTGGATTAGCCGGCTCTGGTTGCCTTTTATGTGAAGAATGCGTTGGCGCTAAGTCTGGATTACCCTGCCGCTATCCCTTTAAAGCAAGACCGTCAATGGATGCTTTGGGTATTGACGTGGTGACTACCGCCAAAAAAGCTGGGATTCAGTTGAGCTTTGCCCCGAATGAAGCCAGGAGCTGGGTGGGGCTGATTCTTGTAGACTAAACTACAGATATGTTACCACGCTAAAGCCAAAGAAAACACAATACAAGCGGGCAGGAAACATAACATTTCCTGCCCGCAAATTTTAACCCGTACTGAAGCGACAACCCTCGCTTGATGTTACATACTGCAGGTGGGGTACTTCTGTTGGATGCCTGTAGCCATATGAGTAGCTTCCCATACCCCATCCCTAGCCCAATAAGTTCCTGGTGTCGGGTTTTCAGGGTCGCTATACTTCTTGCAGGCTTCCACCATCGCTTTTATATTCCCTACAGTCGTCTCTGGCCAAATATCAGCAGCCGGCCACACCGCATCAACACCTTCATTAATGATGGTCTTCACCTGCCCGTCAACATCCTTCGCTTTCGACATCGTCAGCAACATGTAGACATCCATGTTCCCCATCAAGCGTATCCCGGTGCCATTCATTATCTGCCTTGCCCTCCATATATGACAATTTTGCTCCACGGAGAGGAAATCAGCCCCGGTTCTAATAGAATATGGCATATCCAGGTCCACGTCGCCACCGGTACCGATAACCAATGGCGGGTCTATCCCGGCCATCACCCGCTGCAGAGGAGGCACTATTAGCTCCTTATACACCTCGGGGTGTAATATCCCGGCGTCACGGGTGCAGACAAAGTCGGCGCCAGCCTGTCTGAAATACTTGGTCTCCTCAGCTATGTAGTCAGCCAGAACCATCAGAAGCTCCTTGACTAACCACCTCTTCTTCAATACATTCTTAGACAGGTCAACAACCGTATCTACTTCCCCAGCCACGATATAGGGACCCAAAGTGTAAGCACCAATTACTACATCCTCACCTATTATCTTTTTCGCTTCCTGAACAGCATCAGCCACCAGAGGTATCCTTCCCGACTCGGATGGCTTTTTCTTCCTTAGCTCATCAAGGTTAGCTTCCGCCAGATTCTCCGTCCATTCATGCAAAATGATGGGATAGAGGATTTTTTGCATCTCTCTTCGCTCTTCGTAAAACTCAACCTCAGAGCCTAAGGATTCACCCTCCAGGTGGCAATCAAAGGGAACTATGCAACACTCGAAGCCTGTGGCTGGGTATGTGGTTGCTGCCGCCATTGCCATCTTGTGAGAATCTCGGTGCAGGTCTCCGAAATGCCAGCCAAGTTTCTCTACCTCTGTTATCAGTACATTCCCCGCCCCAGAGAAACAGGGAATGCGGTCTACCTTTTCCCTCCTCAGAAATCGGAGCACTCGTTCTCTAGAGTTAAGTTCTTCTGGCATTATTTACCTCCTTTCAATTATTTTTTTAATGTCTCTACCACATCTGGGAAGAGCAGACTCAAAGGGTTAGGTCCAGTGGGGAAGGGTAAGCCTTCATCAATAGCCCTGACAGTAAACATGCTATAGGCTGCCGCCACCGCCGGGTAGATTCTGTCGAGAGCGGTCATCGGTCCGGGGAATATATAATCGCTTTCTATAGCAGCTATCGCTTCCATAGCCGCATCGGCAGCTACAAACTTACTTACATTTTCTGGTCCTATCTCCTTCTTCCACATATAGGTGCCATTAGATGGAGCACAACCCACCGGTAATCCAAATGCCTCTTTGACAAGGCGATTACCTATCAGCGAGATAGCAGTGAGCGGTAATCCCATCACCGCTGTGTCCACTATAACGCTCTCAAAATTCCCTTTCTCGACCATGGGCAGCAGTTTATTAAGCGCACTGACTCTACCTTTAGGTCCCATATCCTCTACATCAAAAGCCTGAACCACAACATGCTTAACCCCCATATCCTTAATGCAGGCTATCTGAGCTGGAATATCCTCATCCCAGGGAGTAATGCTGTTGTAAAGAAAGCGGTCCATTAGTCCTTGCTTAGCCGCATATTCCGTTGCCTGCATTCTTATGTCCGCCTTCCAGATATCAACACCGAAGGGCACATCGGTCACGCTGGTGAAAAAATCAATCCATACCTTCATCTCATCGGCTGTATTAGCCACCATAACCACCAAAGCGGGCAGACCTGTCTCCTTAGACCACCGCTCCATCTCGTGAATCCGTTTTGTAGCCGTCTCCCTGTCAAACTCACGGTTCTTCCGGCTCTTAAGGAGTACATCCCCTTTCTGGAACATGTTCCAGAATAAAACCGGGGGATTCTCTCCTGGTTGCCCACCTATTTTTACGCCACCAATATTACACACCTTCTGCTCTCGCGCAAACTTAAGCGCCATCAGTACACCTCCTTTCTATAATTTGTTTCGCTACCTGGTTATAGTTACTACATCACCACCACCTCCCTTTTCAAGACTTATTTTTTGGTCTCCGCTTTCTTCCTCATCTCCTCCGGAATAAGGTGGTTTAGGTGGGGGAATTCGTCCTTCATATGAGGAAGCCACATAGCCTTGCCGAAAATCTTGTCAAAATCAAGTTCTATAGTTAATTCTACATATTCCACTTCTCCGGCGATCCAGTCGGCTTCCGCCCTCTGTTCTTTATCTATAAGGGCTATGCGGGCGCCATCACCAGCGGCATTACCCACCGAATAGACATTCTCCATATCGCAATCGGGGAACATTCCCAGAACAGCAGCCATGTCTTTATCAATGAAACTGCCGAAAGCTCCAGCCAAAACGACCTTATCAATCTTTTCCGCACCCAAGCGACGCATCATCAGTATGGCACCGGAATACATCGCCCCTTTGGCTAGCTGGATAGCTCATACCTCCTTCTGATTAACTACAATGTCTTGCCCAAGGGAGGTTTCATCTGCCCAGGCGAGCACATACTCGGCAAACCCCTTCTCGTCAACGCGGATGCGAGGAGTGTCTGCCTCTTTGGTAAGAACACCACTCTTGCTCACCAGACCCGCCAGCCACAACATAGGCACAGCATCAATTATTGCCGAGCCACAGATACCATTAGCCCCTATGTTTCCATCATATTCTGACTTCCACTCCTCCATACCGATAACCTTGAAGTCGGCCTCTTTAGTAACCGGGTCTATCTTTATCTTCTCGATAGCCCCCGGAGCGGCACGACAACCGAACTTTATCTCAGCTCCCTCAAACGCTGGTCCAGTGGCACAGGAGGAAGAAATCATCTTCTTCCGGTTACCCAGAACCAGCTCGCCATTAGTGCCGATATCAATGGTGAGCTGCATACTATCCTGCTCGTAAGGCTTCTCGCAGAGGAGCACGCCCACATTATCCGCACCGACAAAGCCCGCCTCTATGGGCATAACATTGCAATAAGCCCCCGGGGCTATCTTTAGTCCCAAATCCCTGGCTTTATAGTCTACCCCACAATGTCGCGCTGCCGGGAAAGGAGCCATGCCGATATACTCAGTATCAACACCCATAAACAAGTGGTGCATACAAGTATTACCGACAATGGTCATGTCAACGATATCCCGCCGCTTAATGCCTGCCGTAGCCGCCCCTCTCCCGAAGAGGTCATTCAGACCCTTAACTATCGTATCCTGCATTATCCTGGCGCCGTCATCATGAGTCATATTGTAGGTAATACGAGCCATTACATCTTCACCGTAAATTGTCTGCGGATTCATCATGGATTCGGTGGCTACCACCTTACCAGTATTCAAATCACACAGGTAAGCAACACAGGTGGTGGTGCCTATATCTACAGCTACACCGTAAGCCGTCTCCACTTTTCCGGACTCTACCAGCACCACCTCTTTATCCTTCCATATCGATACGGTTACCTCCCAGTGGTCAGTAAATTTTCCACCGATCTTTCGCACGATATCCTGTAAATTCTGCAGCACCTTATAGTCAAGGTCGAGTTTTTGAGTCAACCCATGCTGTTCAGCAAGCCCTTGACATATCCGCTCAAAGTCAGCTGTGGGGTCATGTATTGTTGCCGAAGGTACCTCCACATAGTATTTCCTCACCGTTGGATTTGGCTTGAGCCACGGTATCTCTCTGGCTGCTTTGCGCACTACTTGCTTTGCCAAACGGCTGGCTTCAGGGACAAAGATCATAACATCGCCTTTGACTTGAGCCTGGCAAGCCAACCGGTAACCTTCCTTCGCCTTTGCAACATTAATCCACTCTTTCTCCGATTCATTTAGTGGAGAGAGATGACTCACACTTGATTCAATATGGTATTTTTCAAAGGACCCCTCTTCTACCCTAATCAAGCACTTGCCGCAGGTACCCTTTTGAGAGCAAGTACCTTCAATACCTGTCCCCAGTTTCTCCGAAGCCTCCTTGAGGTTTACCCCATCTTCAATATCGCCTCTACGACCCGATGGGGTAAAGATAACCTTATGCATTACTTTTTCTGGCATATTTTGTCTCCTTTCTTTTAATTACTGGCATATTTTGCCTCCTTTTTTTTAATCACCGGGACCTTCCTGCCCGGTGGTATCGCAAAATGGATGAGGGCATCACAGGGAAGTGCCATTTCAGTCTCTACCTCAATTGCCTTAAGAATAGCTGCGGGAACGGGGCATGATGCATGCAAACTATTCCTTGAAGCCTGCTGGTAGACCTCAGAGTTCAACCCTTTCAAAACATCGAAAGGATCCAACTCTGCCACGGATTGGCCCAGCCTAGTCAACATCTTACAGGCACTGGTAATCTCGATCTTGACTTTCCGTTTAGCAACTTTGTTAACCTCTATAATTACCTCCATACCGCAAATGCCAGAGCTAACGACTACCTTGGTCATCTATCTGAATCCAATGCCATACCGCCTCCTCTTCCTTTCCTTCCTCATACTATATTACCGCCTATCCATGCTACCATACTATGTATATTCTACCCTACGGGGAGGGGGTATGTCAATTCTGTGGGCTCGTTCACATGATTGGTGACGCTCGACTCCCCTTTTCGTGGCATACCCACCCCCTCATCATGGCATGGAATTTTTATCCGGATGCAATAAAGAACTCAAAGTGCTAGCAATCTCTTGTGGCCCAGGAGCTTTTCTTCGGTCAGGAGGGAAAAATAAAGCAATCTCATAAAATACCCCAAGTTTACTGAACCAAATCACTCTATCCCTTCCCCTCTTCTCGCTTTGCTCCAAGTATATTAGTCTTTAATAGAGTAAGTCCGTTTTATCTGTTCCGCCCTCTTTTTCTCCTTCTTGTCTCTTTCCCACTCTTTGTGCCCCAATCTAGTTACAACTTTTTCCTTATCAATTTGCTTTTGGTCATCAGCCTTTATCTCAACATACTCTTCATGGTACCAATCTTTGTTCCCGTCATAGCAAGCAAAAATAGAGGGGCGCTTTTTCACTTCACTTGCCCCACATCTTCTACAGCTAACCCCTTCTGGTCCTTCACCCATTCTTTGCAGGACTTCGGTTACATAGAAGCACTTCTGGCATACATATTCATATATTGGCATAACCTCTTCACCGTTACCTTAACGGGGGTGCAGGAAAATATTTTCCTGCACCCCGCTCACTAGGTTCTTTTCAACGCATTCTACTGCTAAAACTCTCAGCCGGGGGGCGCAACGGTTATCGGCTACGCCCTACCTACTACGCTATAATATCTCTTCTTTAATTATCACTCCACCTTCGGAAGTGGATGGGGACTCCTCCGTTCGGGAAGCACCCAATCCTTCCATTCAAACGGAATCTTAACCGTCTTGCCATCATATCTGCCACACTCATGGGCAGCCGCACACTGGGCTATAGCATTGGCAAACGGGCCATTGGGTGGATACTCACAGCCACAGGATAAAACGTAACCGCCACCTTTCATGCATTTACCCAGCAGCCGACAAGACTCATTATACATCTCCTGTGTCGTACCGGGATAGCTAAAAGTGGCTGGAACCACATAACCGAACAGGGTAATCTTCTGACCCCACTTCTCCTTCACGGCCGCATCCGGGTCATCAGCATCTTCGCAATCGTCAGGGACATAAGCAAAGCTTAACGGATTTATTAATCCGTGCTTTACCGCGTCAACTATGACATCAAACGCTTTCACTCGCTCACATGAACCTCACCCCCTATACAGGTGCTTCCAGGTTCAATTCTTCTCCTCTACTCAGATAATCGTATTCATCAAAATATATCAGCGTCTCTAAGCTGCGTTTTGACCAGTATCCCCATCAGCTCATCATCCATCAGTTCATCGGGACGAGATGAATTAAAAAGGACTATGGCTGGACCAACTTCTACCGGAGTGTCCCGTCCCCCCATGGCGGCAACAAGCTTAACCTGCCTGGGGATAGCCACTCCAGTGGGTTCAACCAAGAGTAAATCCGGTTTAAACTCCATACCCAGAAGAACCACCGTGTCAGCGAAGCTTTGGGCTATTTCACAACAAATACACCCTCCACCAAGCTCCCTAACTTTCATTCCGCTTTCTTCCATGTTTTACCGTCCACAGGAATTGAACCGATTTCGTTAACCACCAGAGCTACTCTTTGTCCATAGTCCTCCGAAAGTATACTCGCAATTCTTAACATCAGGGTGGTCTTACCACACCCTAAAAACCCAGCAATCTGGATAATCTCCATACTTCAGGAATCCAGCCTTACCTTAACCTCTACAGCCTATCCTTTTTCCGTACGCAGTTTCCTCAGGTGGTCAATCATCTTGACCGCTTCATCAACGGCGTTGGCTGCGCTTGAAGCATATCCATCAGCACCAAAGATACCCACTGTATCTTCGGTTATCGGAGAGCCACCAATTATGATTTGTACATCAGGATTTCTTTCCTTGATTATCTTGATGACCTTGGGCATTCCCATCATGCTGGTGGTCATCATGGCTGACAGCGCCACCATCTCGGCGTCAGTCCTTAGTTGCTCGGCGGCGAACTTGGTAATTTCTACATCCCTTCCCAGGTCATAAACATCCCAGCCGGCAACATCAAACATCATCCTGACCAGGTTCTTGCCGATGTCATGAACATCGCCCTCAAGAACACCGATGACTACAGCACCGATTACCTTACTGGCGCCTTTGGGGATAAGTGGTCGCAGAATTTCCAGCCCGGCATATAAAGCATCAGAACACATCAGCACTTCGGGGACAAAGTATACCTTGTCTTCATACATGTCACCCACCGTGTGCATTCCAGCCGCCAGTCCCTCCATTACACACAGATAGGGTTCGGCACCTTCTGCCTCAGCAATTTTGCACCACTCCACACATTTATCCTCGTCGTAGTCTACTACTGTATCATGCAGGTTTTTTAAAATTTCCTTAGTTCTCTCCTCAGTAATAGCCAATTATTACCTCCTTTTTGTTTTTTAATAAGGTAGTACTTAAATCGTGTGGATAGTCGTTTCTCTGGCTTTAAAGCTTCTTATTATCTTTCTGTAATCACCTCCTTTAGTAAACTATTTTTGTGTATATCGTATTATTGAAAAAGGGATAAAAGCTTCTCAACATCTCTTTACGTGGTTCTTTTCTTTTTGCTTCTCGACCAAATCCTGTAAGTTTATAGAGTCAAAAACTTCATCCATTGCCCTTTTCACTTCGCTCCAGACATCACAGATTACACATTCAGAACTACTTCCTTCACATGGGATGGGGTCATCACTACAATCTAACGGTACAATTGAGCCTTCGGTAACATTAACAATTTCACTGAACCTAATATCTGCCGGTGGCTTAGACAGGATAAACCCTCCATGGGCTCCACGAATGCCTCTTACTAACCTGGCTATCCTGAGCGGGATGAATAACTGCTCCAAATATCGCTCAGAGATTTGTTGCCTTTTTGAGATGTCCCTAATCAAGACCGGACCTTCGTTGAAGTGAATAGCTAGGTCAAGCATTGCTCTCGCCGAATATGTCGCTCTAGTAGAAAGCTTCATTTGGATTAATTCCCCATATTAAAACATTAGTAAGATTATAATATTAGTAATAATACAATAGGAGAGGGGTTTTGTCAAGTAATTCCGAAGCATGAGGTCAGATTATATTTTTATTGGTTCAGAGGCTCTTTATAAGTTCCTATTAATAATAAAAAAGGAAATCTAGATGCTATTCGGTGGTTATTTATTGAATTTAAACTTGATAAGATAGTGAAGTATGGAGTATAGTTTAGATTTAGTGGATAAGGGAGATTTAAAGTTATTTACTCGACCCAAAGAGCTTTTACTATTGAGCAATGTAAGCAAACTTCTAACCGAGCAAGGTATAAGGTCGTATCTTGTTGGTGGGTTTGTGCGTGACGCGTTGTTAGAAAGAGATACGGTTGATATAGATATTGCCGTAGCGGCAGATGCACTAGAGGTTGCTCCTAGGGTAGCCACTGCTTTTGGTGGCAAGTATGTTCTATTGGATGAGGTGAATAGAGTTGGCAGAGTGATTTTGGCAATTGAGGGAGCAATTGAAGGTCAAAGGGAACTTGATTTCAGCACACTTAAGGACAACATCCAACAGGACTTATCACAGCGTGATTTCACTATAGATGCCATGGCAGTTAACCTTGGGGAGCTAGCAGAGGGTAATACTGCTATCCAGCTTATAGACCCATTTGATGGCTTGGGCGACCTACGCCGGGGTGTAATTCGAGCTGTATCGTCGACAGTTTTTAAATCAGATGCAGCACGCTTACTCAGAGCAGCGCGTTTAGCTGCTGAGCTCGGTTTTAGTATTGATACGGAGACTGAGACCCTAATTCGGGGTCAACATAACCTTATAGCCAGTGTAGCCGGTGAGCGAATAAGAGAGGAACTGCTTCATCTCATAGCTATTCCTCAAAGCAAGATATTATACTACCTTGATAAATTAGGTTTATTAACGGCTATGATTCCAGAGCTTAATCAGCTAAAGGGAGTGGAGCAGCCCAAGGAACATTTCTGGGATGTTTTTGACCATTCAATAGAGACGGTAGATGCCGTTGATTTTATACTGAGGCAAGGAGAGTGGGAATATGCTAGCAAAGAAGCCTTGGTAGTTGTCCCCTGGTCAGCAACATTGGCCCACCACTTTGAGCTAGAAGTTAGTAGCGGTAGTACCAGAAGGGCGCTACTCAAGATGGCGGCTCTGCTTCATGATATTGCCAAACCTCAAGCTAAAGCTATTGACGAAAGTGGCCGGATGCGTTTTTTAGGTCATGCTAAAGAAGGGGCAGCTATAGCGGTCAATATTCTGGAAAGGTTAAGGTTTAGTAGTAAAGAGGTGAGGCTAGTAGAAATTATGGTGAGGCATCACCTCCGCCCAGGGCAGATGGGTCTTAATGAGCTTCCATCACCTAGAGCTATCTACCGCTATTTTCGTGATACTGGAGAGGCTGGTATTGATGTACTATTTTTAAGCCTGGCTGACCATCTAGCTACTAGAGGTCCACGGCTGGAGCCAGCTCAATGGCGAGAGCATGCTCAAATGGTAGAATATGTATTGAATCAGCATTATAAACAGGAGAGTTTAATTGTTCCACCTAAGCTAGTTGATGGAAATGATTTAATCAATATCTTCGGTATGAGCCCGGGACCTAAGATTGGACAACTTCTGGGAGCAGTGCAGGAGGCGCAAGCTACCGGGGAGCTGACCAGTAGGCAAGAGGCTCTATGCTACATTGGTGAGAAGCTAGCAACTGAGGTAGTGTGAAGAAATATGACTAGAAAAAATGCGCTAATTCTTTTAATTATAGTAGCTCTATTCGCCTTTGCCCTTTGCGCTCTTATCTACCCCATGTTTGGTAGGGAGCAGATACGCCTGGGTCTGGATTTACAGGGTGGTATTCATATGGTCTACAAAGCTGACTTATCTTCGGTGGAGCCAGGCAAAGAGGCTGAAGCCATTGAGGGTGCTTTAACTGTTATTAAGAAGCGGATTGATATCCTTGGAGTAACTGAGCCAGTCATTCAGAGGCAGGGAGAAGACCGCTTATTGATTCAGTTGCCTGGAATTAGTGAAGTGGAGAAGGCAAAAAAATTGATTGGCCAGACGGCGCTCCTTGAGTTTGGAGAACTTGTAATCGAAGAAGGGGAGGAGGCAGAGTGGGTTAACGAACTGGGTAAATGGAAGCCAGCTACAGCAATAATTGATGGGCAGGAGAAAGAGCTAACCAGTGCCTACTTTAAAGAAAATACCTATGTGGATAGGGATAGCTTGGGTAGAATATTACTACTTTTTGAGTGGAATGAAGAGGGTGCTAAGCTGTCGGAAGAGATAACTGGCCGGCTTATAGATCAGCCTTTGGGTATTTTCCTCGGTGATGAATCTCTGCTGGGGGAGGATGGGATACCCATTGCTCCTGTTGTCCGTGAGAAGATTACAGACAGAGGGCAGATTGAAGGATTAAGCTGGATAGAGGCTACGGAACTATCTAAATTACTAAATGCTGGTCGTATTCCTATCCCCCTTACTGCAATTTATGAGCAAAGTGTGTCACCTATACTAGGCTCTGATTTCGTGGACATGAGTATTAAAGCAGGACTGATTGGCATAATACTAGTTATGTTATTTATGATTATTTACTATCGCTTACCTGGAGTATTAGCCAGTCTGGCTTTAATTTTTTATGGGACATTGGTGTTAGCCTTATTTAAATTAATACCGGTAACCCTTACCCTGGCTGGGATTGGAGGGTTTGTTTTATCTATAGGTATGGCAGTAGATGCCAATGTGCTTATTTTTGAACGAATGAAGGAAGAGTTAAGGGCAGGACGAACTTTAGGCGCAGCCATTGAGGCTGGGTTTAGTCGTGCCTGGACAGCTATCAGGGATAGCAATGTAACTACCTTTATTGTATGTGGCATTCTCTACTGGCTGGGCAGTAGTATCGTCGCTAGTGCCCCCGTAATGGGCTTTGCCTTAACTCTGTTTCTCGGTGTGGCCGTAAGCATGTTTACCGCTATTGTGGTTACTCTGACTTTGCTGCGTCTATTCGTGGGTACTCGTCTAGCTCAGCAAACTTGGCTATTTAGCATGTATGCAGGAAGAGAATGATGTTTGATATTACAGGTAAGAGATTCTGGTTTTTTATTACTTCAGGTATAATCATACTTTTAGGTATTGTTTCACTGGCAACATTTGGTCTCAAAGCAGGGATTGAATTTAGTAGCGGTTCCCTGATGACACTAAGCTTTGAGAAGGATGTTGACCACGATAAATTAAGACAAGAATTAGCCATTTTAGACTACACTAATGCCATTGTTCAACGCACTGGCGAGGGCGATTTCTTAATCCGTTTACCGGAGCTTAGCGATGAGGCTAAGACTGAATTGGAGGTGGGGCTTACCGCTAAGTTTGGTAATCTTGAAGTTAGGGGGTTTGAAGACGTTTCGCCTATGGTGGCTGCGGAGACAACGCGGAATGCGGTTATTGCTGTAGCTGTGGCTGCCGTTGGCGTACTTCTTTATATTACCTGGGCATTTCGCCGGATGCCGAAACCTTTCCATTATGGCACCTGCGCCATAGTAGCCCTGCTCCATGATGTGCTAGTAGTATTGGGGATTTTTTCTATCCTCGGTGGACTACTGGAATGGGAGATAAACTTAATGTTTATCACCGGCACATTAGCTGTTATCGGCTATAGTGTAAATAATACCGTGGTCATTTTTGATAGAATACGCGAAAATTTGACCAAGGGTGTAAGCTCCAACTTTGAAATTGTAGTTAATAACAGCCTGGTTGAGACCCTGAGCCGTTCCTTGAATACCAGCCTGACTACTCTCATTGTGGTCTTAGCCTTGTTGCTCTTTGTTGGGGCATCAATTCAGAATTTCGCTGTGGTGTTAATGATTGGCATCATTGCTGGAACCTATAGCTCAATCTGTGTTGCCCCTCAGTTGCTGCTAGTTTGGGAGAGAGGGGAGTGGGGAAGGTTTATTCGGTGGCTACCAGCAGCCAAAGCCAAGAGTGGGTGACAGGTGATGTTTTCTTCCAGAAGTGGTGCGGCAAAGCTCTCCCTTGTAGTTGTAATCGGGCTGGTTGTACTCAAGGTAGCGGTAGCGGTCATAACCGGGAGCATCAGCATTTATGCTCAGGCAGCTGATGGCCTCTTTGACCTGTTAGCTGTAGTAGTCACCCTCTTTGCTGTTGGTATAGCTACCAAGCCGGCAGATGAGGAGCACCCCTTCGGTCACGGCAAAGCAGAGAATATTGCAGCAATAGTCCAGGCGATGCTGCTTGTTGCTGTTGGTGGCTCGATAATTTATTTAGCGATACGGCGAATACTAACTGGGGTAGCAGTAGAGCTGACTGAAGCTGGAATAGGGGTAATGCTGGTTTCCATAATAGTCAGCATCTTCCTGTCTCGCCACATGCTTAAGGTTTCACGTCTCACAGATTCAATAGCATTAGAGGCAAATGCTCGCAATATTGCCGCTGATGTCTACTCGGCTGCGGGAGTGCTGGTGGGATTAGTGGCTATACGTTTTACCGGACTGGTTATTCTTGACCCTATTATTGCCCTGGCAGTATCCTTAATTTTTCTAAAAGCAGCTTATGATGTATTGAGGAAGTCATTTGGCGGGCTGATTGACGTAAAATTGTCTGAAGCTGAAGAGAGTATCATAAGGTCATCTATTATGGAGTGTGCTGGTGAGGTGGTTGGTTTTCATGAACTACGTACTCGTAAAGCGGGAGACCAGCGGTACATTGACCTGCACCTGGTAATGCCTAAGGATGCTAGTGTGGAAGAAGCGCACCGGCTCTGCGACGAGCTGGAGCGGGATATGAAAACGAGGCTGTCTCATACCACTATACTCATTCATGTTGAACCATGTAACGAGGAGTGTGACCAGTGCCCTACTCCGCCTCGCCTGTGCAAGAAAAAATCTTAAGCCAGGGTGTGGATTTCCTTTATTGACTTAATCAGAGGCGCAATGCTGGCTACCTCAAACCGGTGCGGTGATTGACCCAGCGGGTCTTCAATATTGGTGTTACCCAGAAGCATATCAAAAGTGGCTTTTACCGAGCTGGCTAAAGCGGTAGGATTGTAGCCACCCTCCAGG
>JAIWFK010000004.1:0-16468 GCA_048631695.1 Calditrichales bacterium | reverse complement strand
CAATGGTATTGCCTTTGTCATCAAGCACAGCTTCCCGCATTGTCTTACCCAGCAATGTATCGTAGGTGTTGCTTACTTCAGCAATAACCTTGCGATATGGTGTCTCAATGAAACCATAATCATTAACTATACTATAGGTAGCTAGAGAGCCGATAAGACCAATGTTAGGTCCCTCAGGTGTCTCGATAGGACAGATTCTACCATAGTGAGAAAAGTGGACATCACGGACATCAAAGCCAGCACGCTCCCGAGATAGACCCCCAGGTCCCATTGCTGATAGGCGACGCTTATGAGTTAGCTCAGCCAGTGGGTTGGTTTGATCCATAAACTGTGATAGCTGTGAGCTACTGAAAAACTCCCTGATAGCAGCTACTATAGGATGTATGTTAACTAGCGCATCGGGAGTAACTGCTTCAGTATCAATAATACTCATGCGCTCCTTGGTTACTCGCTCCATGCGCAGTAGCCCAATACGAAACTGGTTTTGAATCAGCTCACCCACAGTACGCACACGCCGATTGCCTAAATGGTCAATATCGTCAGGGCTATCGCTACCATTGTTAACCATAATGATGCGCCTGACTATTTCAATAATATCTTCTGTGGTTAGAGTTCCCTGATTTTCGTTAATACTAAGCCCTAATCGCTTATTAAGCTTATATCGACCTACCTCCCCTAAATCGTAACGCTGGGAATTAAAGAATAGATTGTTTATTAGTTTTTTAGCGTTTTCGATGTTGAGTGGGTCACCGGGGCGCAATTTCTTATATATATCAATCAGAGCACTAGTCCCATCCCTAACCAACGGTTCACGCTCCATAGTTGCCTTAATATACTGGTGCTCTGAGGAGCTATCCTCCTTGGGGAATAAGCTAAGAAGTTGCTCATCGCTACTGTAGCCAATAGCGCGCAGAAGAGTAGTAATAGGAATCTTCCGTTTGCCATCTATCTTGGCTGAGATTACATCCCGATTGCTGGTTTCAAACTCCAGCCAAGCGCCGCGAGTTGGGATTAGCTTAGCATGGCATAGTTGACGACCACTGGCAGCATCTTCTTCAGTGGTGAAAAAGACACCCGGTGAGCGGAGTAACTGGCTGACTACTACCCGCTCGGCACCACTAATAATAAATGTACCTTTAGCTGTCATCAATGGAATGTTACCGAAAAACAGGTTTTTTTCCTTAATTTCCCCCGTTTCTTTAACCAACAACTGTGCCCTCACATAGAGGCGAGCTGAGTAGGTTAAGTCCCGCTGGCGGCAATCTTGCTCGGTGGGATGAGGTCCGCGGAATTCATAGTCTTTGAATCTAAGCTCCAATCTATTGCCAGTGAAGTCTTTAATAGGAGATACTGCTTCTAGTAATTGCTTTATACCTTTTTCTTGAAACCGCCGGAATGACTCTAGTTGGATTTCAATCAGATTGGGTATATCTAGTATCTCAGGTAACTTGGCATAGGATTTCCTGGAAACAGGTAGCACTTTCTTTTCATTGTGTGTGGGCGATATAAAAACCATATATTGCTCTACTCCTCAAACAAATATGCAAACCTTATTAATTGCGGTACTAATCTGAAGCAAGAATCGTGGATAAAAAAGAAAGACAATAAAGTGAAGCCTTAAGAAGTTCAATCACAAACTTCCATAATATCACTATTCTGACCATTTGTCAATAAAAAATCTGTTAATTTGTTAATATTCTATGATTTTGTCACCATCTAACTGTTCACAGAAAATGCCACCATAGGAGAATTAGTAGAAAAATGATAAGGTAGTAAGAATTCCATAAATAATAGTCTAAGTGAGTGTGGGGTTGAGGGGAATTTATTGTCCCTATTGTAGTTCGATGAGGTTATATCGATAAGGTCTGTAGCTGGTGTCTTAAACCTTTTGACCAAGTAGCTATAGGATAGTATACTGTAACTAGAGTTACATGAATACAGAGCAATTAGCTGAGAAGCTTATTTTATGGATAAGAGATAAAGTGCTAGCTGCCGGGTGTAAAGGGGTAGTGGTGGGTATAAGTGGAGGACTCGATTCATCGGTATTGGCTGTATTATGTCACCGTGCTCTTCCCCAAAGTGTGTTGGGAGTGCTGATGCCCTGCTATAGCAACCAGGAGGATATTGACCATGCCCGGATTGTAGCTGGCCAGTTTGCTATCCCGATTAAAGCCGTGTTTCTTGATAGTGTTTATGATACCTTGCTTAAGGCATTACCTAGTGATAGGGTGGACGCTGGTATCAATCGGTTAGTTGAAGGCAACCTCAAGGCCAGGTTAAGAATGCTCACTCTTTACTACTTTGCTAATCAGCTCAAATATATAGTGGCTGGCTCCAGTAATAGGAGTGAGCTCTCTATAGGCTATTTTACCAAGTATGGAGATGGTGGGGTAGATATTCTGCCCTTGGGCAGTCTGGTTAAAAGGCAGGTAAAAAACCTGGGTATCTTCCTAGGTATTCCACAGTTAATTATTGATAAGCCTCCCTCAGCTGGTTTGTGGCAAGGACAAACTGATGAGGGTGAGCTAGGGCTCAGCTATGATGAACTCGATGACTACCTGATTGCCGGCCAAGCCAGCGATAACATGAGAGAGAGGATCGAGTCTATGATAGCTGCCAATAGCCACAAGCGCTTACCACCCCCAGTGGCTAGCTTTTAAGCCTAATCACACCTATACCCTTAATATGCTTTCTCAGTATTTAGCTTGTTTTGCTGGGGTATCTATGTTATGATAAAAATAGGTAAAAATGACCACAGAGAGAGAAAGGGCGCTGGAGCTGGCTATTAGCCAAATTGAAAAGCGATTTGGTAAAGGTTCAGTAATGAAGTTAGGTGAGTCTACTGCGATGTCAGCGGTGGAAGCTATCCCCAGTGGCTCACTAGCGTTGGACCTCGCCTTAGGCATAGGAGGTATCCCCAGAGGACGGATTACCGAGATATTTGGTCCTGAGGCATCAGGTAAAACTACCCTAGGCCAGCATGTGCTTGCTGAAGCACAAAAGCGGGGGGGAGTGGCTGCCTATATTGATGTAGAGCATGCTCTAGACCCAGTCTATGCCGCACATTGCGGCGTCAATCTTAACGACCTGCTCATCTCCCAACCCGATACTGGAGAGGAGGCTCTGGAAATTACCGAGGCACTGGTCAGGAGCGGAGCTATTGATGTCATAGTAATTGACAGCGTTGCTGCCTTAGTCCCCAGGGCTGAAATTGAGGGAGAGATGGGAGATATTCATGTTGGCTTGCAAGCTCGCCTAATGTCACAAGCACTGAGAAAGCTAGCTGCCGCTATCGGTAAATCAGGGACAGCAGTGATATTTATCAACCAGTTAAGGGAAAAGGTTGGTATTATTTTTGGCAACCCTGAGGTGACACCGGGAGGCAGAGCTTTAAAGTTCTATAGCTCAATAAGGATAGACTTAAGACGAATTGAGACTATCAAGCAGGAAAATGAGGCGATAGGCAGCCATGTCAAAGCTAAGGTGGTCAAGAATAAGGTTGCCCCTCCATTTAGAAGTGCTGAGTTTGACATCATGTTTAACTATGGTATAAGCAAGGAGGGTAACCTTATAGACGTGGGTGTAGAGTTGGGGCTAGTTAAGAAGACTGGCGCTTTTTTCTCTTATGGTGATATTCGCCTGGGGCAAGGTAGGGAGAATGCCAAGCAATACCTGAGTCAGAATCCTGAGCTTGCCCAAGAGATTGAGCGGCAGATTAGAGCCTCAACCGTCACCAGCCATAAAACCTTAGCCAGCGATTAACGGCACTTTAAATAGCTAGGTTAATAGGTAGTAACAGTAAGTAAAGCTGGGGCGTGAGCTCCAGCCTTTTGTCTTAAACAGGGGGTGACAAGCCAGTGAGGAAAATTACTGCTATCCGTATCGGAAAGGTTCGAGGAAAGCGGGTAAATGTATTCCTAGATAATAAGCTTGCTTTCAGCCTAGAAGCTGAGGTGGCAATAAGAGAGGGTCTACTGGTTGAGCAGGAACTTTCTGCTGGTCAGATTGAAACACTAGTTAGGTCTGACCGCTTCCACCGTTGCTTCAATGCTGCCGCCCACTACCTTAGCTACCGACCTCGGAGTGAGTTTGAGCTAAGGGAGCGACTTCACCGTCGGGGTTTTAATGATAGCATAGAGGAAGTGATAGTCAAATTAAAGGAACAAGGGTTGGTGGATGATGTTGCCTTTGCTCAATTCTGGAAAGATAACCGGGAATCATTTAGCCCACGCAGTCGATGGCTAACTCAGCTAGAGCTGAGGCGGAAGGGTGTAGCTGACGAAATCATAGACGAGGTGGTTGATAAAATTGATGATAATAATAATGCCTATCGGGCAGCTCTAAGCAAAGCTCGTAGTTTACCCCTATCTGACTACCAGGGTTTCCGTCACCGATTGGGTGAATATCTCAAAAGGCGTGGCTTCAATTATAGGGTGATAGACCATATCGTCGAGCAGTTATGGCATGAATTGGGCAAGAAAGCCTAGATGATAGACTATGCGAATTGATATTGGTTACCTATGAGCTACTCTAGAAGTTTAATGATGAAAGGGGGTGAAAAATGGATAATGTGGGAATAGTATACTATATTGCACTAGTCTCCATCTTTATTATCGGAGTGATATTTGGAGGTATAGTTGTCTTTTTCTTCCGGCGAGTGGTGATTAACCGACAAATGCATATTGCTGAGAAGAAAGCCGATAAAATATTAACTGAAGCTAGAACCGAGTCCAAAGTCTTGATACAAGAAGCAAGGCAGGAGTATGAAAAAATCAAGTCAGGAGTTGAAGCGGAGTTTCGGGAACGCCGCGCTGAACTACAGCATCAGGAAAGTAATCTGTCTCAGAGTAGAGATAGCTTAGAGCGCAAGTTGGAAGAGACGGAGCACCGTGGGCACAATCTGGCTAATAAAGAGAAGGAGATTGAGACAATTCGCACTCACCTAGAAGAAATTAAAGATAAGCAGTTAACGCAGCTAGAGTTGATTTCGGGTATGTCTAGTGCTGAGGCGAAGCAAGCAATAATTGAGGCTATGGAGGTTGAGATAAGTGAGGAAGCGTCACGGCGCCTTCGGGAATGGGAGGCTAAGATAAAAGAGGAAGCTAATGAGAAAGCTCAGGACATTCTGTCTCAGGCTATCCAACGTTGCGCCTCTGAGGTTGTATCTGAAACAACGGTGTCTACTGTTCCCCTTCCCAGTGATGAGATGAAGGGTCGCCTTATTGGACGAGAGGGTCGTAATATCAGAGCTTTAGAGCAGGCTACTGGCGTTGACCTAATCATTGACGATACCCCGGAGGCAGTAACCCTGTCTAGCTTTGACCCAGTGCGGCGAGAGGTAGCTCGGATTGCGTTAACTAAGCTTATTCTTGATGGTCGTATCCACCCAGCTCGCATTGAAGAGGTAGTAGCCAAAGCCAAGGAGGAAACAGATGCCACTATCTATAGTGCTGGAGAAGAGGCAGCGTATGAAGTAGGGGTGCATGGATTACGCCCAGAGTTAATTAGGATGCTTGGTCGCCTTAAATATCGCACTAGCTACGGGCAGAATGTTCTTGCCCATAGTATTGAGGTGGCTCATCTAGCTGGTATGATTGCTGGAGAGTTGGGAGCTAATGTTGCCATAGCTAAGAAGGCTGGTCTGCTTCATGACATTGGTAAGGCGGTAGACCGTGAGGTAGAGGGTAGTCACGCTGCTATCGGGGCTGAGTTGGTTAAACAATGGGATAAATCCCCTGAGGTAATTAGCGGTATCGCTGAGCACCACGGTGAGACTTATACTATAAGCACGTGGGGTTTTATCATTTCAGCGGCGGATGCTATCAGTAGTGCTAGACCCGGGGTTAGGCGTGAGTCACTAGAGGGCTACTTGAAGCGTCTGTCGGCATTAGAAGATATAGCTAATAGCTTTACAGGGGTGGAGAAGTCGTTTGCCATTCAAGCTGGTCGCGAAATCCGTATCTTGGTTAAGCCAGAAGAGATTGACGATTTGGGAGCAATGAGGCTTGCTCGAGACATCGTTAAGAAGATAGAGGAAGGGCTTCAGTATCCAGGCCAAATAAAGGTTACCGTACTCAGAGAGACAAGAGCCATAGATTATGCCAAATAGGAATAGCTAGTGTTAATATTAGTAGTTGGTGATATAATTGGCAGACCTGGAAGGCAGGCAATGAGTAAGCTTTTACCAGACCTGAGACAACAATATGGCTTGGATATGGTTATTGCCAATGGTGAGAATGTTGCCGGCGGTTTAGGCCTAACCTCAACAACAGCTAAGGAGTTGTTCGATGCTGGTGTTGATGTGTTGACCTCAGGTAACCATATATGGGCTCAGACGGAGATCATTCCATACCTTGATAGTGAAATGCCCATCCTGCGCCCCTTGAATTACCCCCCAGGAGTGCCTGGAAGGGGCTATTTAGTAAATGGTCAGGTTATGGTAGTCAATTTGATGGGCAGAACATTTATGGGTGATCTCGATTGCCCGTTCAGAGCTATGGATAGACTACTGGCTGAGCTTAAGCATAAGCCATTAATTATTATTGTTGATTTCCATGCTGAGGCAACATCGGAGAAGATGGCAATGGGGCGATACTTGGACGGTCGTGTTAGTGCTGTGCTTGGCACACATACTCATGTGGGAACTATTGACGCCCAGGTGCTTCCTCAAGGCACGGCTTATGTTACTGATATTGGCATGACCGGACCTATGGATTCAGTTATAGGTGATGATACCGAAGCGGTAATTCGCCGCTTTCTGACCACAATACCCCATCGCCTATCCGTAGGCAAGGGCAAAACAATGTTTAACGCAGTAATGGTTAAGGTGGATGAGGATAGTGGTCGAGCAATAAGCATTAAACGAATTTATCAGGAAGCTGGGTAGTAATGTCCAAGGTAGACCTCCATATACACTCCACTGCTTCTGATGGACGACTTAGTCCAGAGGATATTGTTCATAAATCGGTAGAGAGTGGGTTAACCGTTATTGCTATTGCTGACCATGATACAGTGGATGGTATTGCTCCTGCTCTGTTAGCCGCCAAAGCCTTTCCTTCACTAAAAATCATACCTTGTGTTGAGATTAGTACTGATGTTCCTAGTGGTGAAGTTCATATTCTCGGTTACTTTATAGATTATACCAGCCAGGAGCTGCGGGCTGCCCTAGACAAGTTCCGCAATTCTCGACGGGAACGGGCTCAGGGGATGGTGGCTAAACTGGGGAGTCTGGGTGTCCACATTGAGTGGCAGCGAGTCCAGGAAATCGCCGGCAGCGGCTCTATAGGTCGTCCTCATATTGCTCAAGCTATGCTAGAGAAGGGCTATATCGCCTCGCTTAAGGAGGCATTTACTAAGTATATAAGTCGGGGTGGACCTGCCTATGTTGAGCGGGAGAAGATGACACCGGTAGAGGCAGTGGAATTAATATTACAGGCTAAGGGATTGCCAGTGTTAGCACACCCGTTAACTACTAACGACCCCGAGACACTGGTTATTGAGCTAAAGGTAGCTGGTCTGGTGGGTATTGAAGCCTACTACGATGGCTATACTGCTGACGAAATTAGTAGACTGGTTAACCTAGCCGATAAGCATGGTCTTATTGCTAGTGGTGGTAGTGATTACCATGGTCTGGATGCTAGCAGTGAGACTATGATTGGTGGGGTGGATGTACCAATAAAGTCAGCGGAGCAACTTATAGCTCTGGCGGAGCGGCGAGTGCTAAAGGGGGTGCCATAAGTCATGCCTGAGGTTATCAAGTTTGCATCATTGCTAATAGGTGCCTACCTTTTGGGTTCGGTGCCAGCCGCCTATCTGGTGGCTAAGTGGACACGAGGTATAGACATCAGAAAGTATGGTAGTGGCAATGTCGGAGCGTCAAATATAGTAAGAATCGTTTCCAAGCGATGGGCAATTCCGGTTATCATTTTTGATGTGGGTAAGGGAGCAGTGATGGTTTGGGCAGCTCAACTATTAGGTCTGGGCATTGTTGAGCAGGTAACGGTAGGTCTAGTGGCAATCATTGGACATAACTGGCCGGTTTTCCTCCATTTTAATGGCGGCCGAGGTGCTTTAACCACTTTAGGTGTGGTTTTTGCCCTAACTCCGTGGTTGGCGTTGATATTAGTAACTGTCGCTTTCCTTTTCTACCCATTACGACAGCTAGCTTTAGGAACGACCGTGGCAATGGCGGCTTTGCCCCTATGTAGCTGGTTTTTTAGTCAGCCGTTTGCTATTGAAGAGCGACTACCAGTTACTCTTGGTTTCTTAGCTATATTCCTGATAGTGATATTTAGACGATTAACGACACCGCGGACTTCACTGTCTGCCTCAGTACCCACAGGGCAGCTAATTATTAATCGCCTGCTTTTTGACCGGGATATAAGGGACAGGGAAGCCTGGGTAAAATGGCAACCTTTCGAGCAACAAGAAAAGCAGGAGAAAGGTTAACTGTAGTAAGATGAAATGTGCCACTCACCCAGAGGTTGAAACTAACCTTCGGTGTGGTAAGTGTGGTAAGCCAATATGTCCCAGGTGCTTGGTGCAGACTCAGGTGGGAGCCAGATGCCCGGATTGTGCCAAGCTATATAAGCTGCCTACCTACCGCATTGCCGCTAAACACTATTTGATAGCTATAGGAACTGGGTTCGGCATGGCTATTGCTTGTGGCATCGTCTGGGGAGTAGTGGGAAGATGGGTGCCTTTGAACCTCAACTTGATATTAGCTCCTGGCATCGGTTATGCCATTGGCGAGGTAGTTAGCCTTTCGGTCAATCGTAAGCGCGGCACCCGGTTAGCTGCTATTGGTGGCGTGGCTGTGGTAATAGGCTACATAGTTAGCCTTTGGTTTATTAGCTTTTTGTTTGGGATTCCTTTCTTGTGGGGATTCCATTTTAACATGATTAAAATAGTTATTGACCTAGTAGCCCTAACCTTAGGTATTTTTATAGCCGTTACCCGCTTGCGTTAAAATAAACCCCTCCTTGTCCATCAGGTAGCTGATACCCGTTGCTACGCCAAAGGACTTTAGGCTACATGTATATTCCAGCGCTGACATTTAATACATGCCCGGTAATAAAATCTGAATCAGCCGAAGCCAAAAACAAAGCCGGTTTAGCGGCATCTTCTGGTGTCATTATTTTATCACCAATTTCTTGAAGAATCCTCTCTCTAGCCTTCTTGGGTATGCCCATCTTTTCACCGGCAACCTCCTCCCCGGTCTCTTTCTCAGCAGTAAATCTAGTATAGACGAAGCCATAGGCAAGGGCATTACAGGTTATGCCAAATCGCGCCCACTCTCTGGCTACTGTTTTAGTAAGTCCAACGATTCCGGCTTTAGCCGCCGTATAATTGACCTGCCCCACATTGCCCATCAAACCCATTACAGAGGTTGTATTGATAATCTTACCGCCATGCCCCTTTTTCATCATATACTTGGCGGCTGAGCGGATACAATTAAAAGTCCCTTTAAGAATGATGTCCACGCACATATCCCATTGCGTATCAGTCATTCTATGTATCAGTGCATCTCTGGATATACCGGCATTATTAACCAGAATATTCAAGTCCCCAAATTTATCCACTGCGGTATCCATTAGCTTATCGGTATCCTCCGGCTTGGTTACATCAGCCTTACACCAGACAACCTTGCCCCCGGCATCCTCTATTTCCTTCGCTGTTTCCACAAGAGGCTTCTGGTCAACATCACTTATTACTACAAATGCCCCCTCCTTGGCAAAAAGGAGGGCGTCGGCTTTGCCTATCCCCCTAGCTGACCCTGTAATTACGGCTACTTTGCCATCTAATTTTCCCATAGTTACCTCCTTACTCAATTTTCTAAGAAGTGACGGCATTTTCTATGCAAGTAACTATTTCTTCTCTGGTTGCTGATAAGATTAACCGCTGATTTTCTCTCTTACCCGCTTTATTACCCTTGACATTGTTTCCCCAGCCTTAGCCCTAATCACGACAGTAGCCTCTTGGTCCATAGGGGTGGAGCTGAGATTAATAATAACTAATTTGGCGCCAGAGTTAGTGGCACAGATAGGCATATTGGCAGCAGGATAAACAACCAGGGTGGAGCCAATTACGATAAATAGGTCGGAATTATATGAGCGTGCCGTCGCCCCCTCTAGCACCTTAGCTGGTAGCGGCTCGCCGAAGAAAACAGCAGCCGGTTTCAGGACACCGTGGCAAGCCTCACAGTCTGGAATTTCTTCACCCTCGTCCAGCCTGGCTTTAATCTGTTCAAATGGATAACGCCTACCACAGCTCAGGCATACTGCCCATTGCATATTGCCGTGGAGCTCAAATACCTTGTCGTCAGGAACCCCTACCCTTTGGTGGAGACTATCCACATTTTGGGTAATAACACAATCTAGCTTGTCCAATCTATCCAGCTCAGCAATGGCGTAGTGGGCAGGATTTGGCTCAACCTTAGTAGTTAGAGCCCCCTCCCGAAGCATCTGCCACTGCCTCCTCCTGGCTTCGGGGTCGCTAACGAACTTCCGATAGGTGAAATCATCCGGATCAAACCTGTCCCAGATTCCACCAGGGCTGCGAAAATCGGGAATCCCAGATTCAGTACTCACCCCAGCACCCGTGAAGACCACTATCCTCTTGGCGTTAATGATTAGCTCAGCCAGTCTATCAACAAGGAAGTCTAGGTTCTGATTTTCCATAAGCTTCCCCCCCCTTCGCCACTAGATGTCAGGGAATGAATTGCCTCAGAATATAAAAGTAACCGAAAGTGGCATCGCTGGCTCATAGAATAATAGAATATGTTACCCAAAGGGGGAAACCGCAACGAGAGGGAGCACACAAGAATACACTAAGGCAATACCCATTCGGCGATAGTTTGTTCGGATTCCTCTTTCCGCGCAAGGCACTTTACCGTTTAGTATATTGAGGCGCTTTGCGAGCCCGCTTGAGACCGTACTTTTTCCTCTCTTTAGCCCGAGAGTCCCGAGTGAGCAATCCATAACGCCGCAGTATAGATTTAAGGCTTTCATCAGATCTCACCAAGGCTCGAGCGATACCGTGAGAAACAGCGCCACTCTGCCCTGATACACCACTCCCCGTTACCTTGACTACGGCATTATACTTAGCGACGCAATCAGTAACCAAAAGAGGTTGCAGTATTGTCCGGCGGTGCTCAAGGCGAGGGAACAGCTCCTCATAGGAAACACCATTTATGATAATATCACCATTACCTGGCAACAGCCTTACTCGAGCCACAGCCGTCTTGCGTCTGCCTGTTCCGTAGAAATAAGTTTGCTTTTCCATTTGCATCCTATCCGCTTTAAACACTTAAAAAACTAATATTTTTCTGGGAACTTGTCTTTATCCCCTTCCCTCCTCCTCTAAAACTGCCCTCCTTGGACTAGCCTTCACTTGAGACAGGTGGGGATGAGTATCACCAACATAGACCCTGAGCTTCTTCAACATCTTGGCACCCAGCCGATTGTGAGGCAACATACCCTTGACAGCATGCATAACCACTTGCGTCGGATTGGTCTCCATCATTCTCTCTAAACTTATACTTTTCAACCCTCCAGGATACCCTGAATGCCTATAATAGAACTTCTGCTTAGCTTTATTACCGGTAACATAGACCTTATCAGCATTGATAACGATGACAAAGTCACCCGTATCCAGATTACGAGTAAATATTGGTTTGTGCTTGCCCATGAGTAAGCTCGCTACTTGTGTAGCTAGCCTACCTAAGACTTCACCCGAAGCATCAAGAACATGCCACTCCCGCTTGATATCAGACGCTTTAGTGCTATAGGTTTTCATTGCATCTCTTCTCCGAAAGAGCGTGGATAATTTACCTTCATAAGGCATAGCCCACAGGCAGGAGCTTTTGGACCGGCTAGCCCAGGTTTCTTAGCTTCAACTATACTATAAAACTGGTCAACAGTCATCTTACCCCGGCCGACTTCAATTAGGGCCCCAACTGTATTGCGCACTTGGTGAGGTAAGAAGGAGTTAGCCACCATATTAAAAATAATTAGTTCCCCATCCTTTTCTATTTTAACTCTATCCACGCTTCGCACTGTGTTTTCTACTCCAAAGCAAGTTGTAAATGAGGCAAAGTTATGCTCACCAACGAGAGCTTGACACGCCTGATTCATAGTCCCAATATCCAGATGAGCAGCAACAAGATAAGAAAAACCATTCCTAATTGGAGACCGGGTCAAGCTATTTAGCATATAGTAATTATACTCTCGGCCAAGAGCATCACGCCTAACATTAAAGGAATTATCTATTCTATGTGCCGCCTTAACCGCAATGTCCTTCGGTAAATAGTAGTTTAGACCATTAACAAATGCCGACAGGGAAAGAGACGACTTAGTCCTGAAATTAACCACCTGCCCCCTAGCATGAACCCCAGCATCGGTCCGGCTAGCTGCCATTACCCGAATTCTCTCCCCAGTAAGCTTCCATAGGGCTTCCTCCGTCTCCGCCTGAATAGTGGGCAGCAAGTCAGCCTGTAACTGAAAGCCATGGTAATGAGTGCCATCGTATTCCATAATCAATACAATCTTACGGAGATTGTTTATCAACCTTACCCCCTATATCCCCTTATATCTACTTTAATAAACAACTTTGTCACTTTACCAATTCAAGCTGAACCATAGGTGCCCCATCACCCAACCTAGGCCCCAACTTAATAATACGAGTATATCCACCGGGGCGCTCAGCGTACCTTGAGGCAAGCTCACCAAATACTTTATCGGTCACTTTTTTATCTAGAATAAAGGATAATGCCTGGCGGCGGGAATGAAGTCCACCCTTCTTACCTAATGTTATCATTCGCTCAGCCAAGCCACGCGCTTCCTTAGCCTTAGCCTCAGTGGTAGTAATTTTTTCATAGCCAAGAAGGTTGGTCACTAGGTTACGATATAATGCCCTCCGGTGACCTGAAGCCCTACCTAACTTTGTACCAGCTACTTTATGCCTCATCCTCTGTCCTTTCCTCAACCTGAGGAGTAAGAGACAACCCCAATGCGTTGATCGACTCTTCTATCTCTTTTTTAGACTTCTGCCCAAAATTCCGTAGCGCAAGCAACCCCTTCTCACCTATACTGATGACTTCTCCCACGGTAGTAATGCTACCACGCCGTAAACAATTCATAGTACGTACTGATAGATTTAGCTGTTCTACAGGCATATTATACTGCTCGTCAGGAATAGCTGGGCAAATGAGCTGCTCCTCCGTTTTCATCCGAGAAACTTTGGCGTAATCAATAAAAGGAGACAACTGCTCCGCTAGAATGCTGGCACTCTGGCTGATTGCATCCACAGGTGATATAGTACCGTCTGTCCACACTTCTAGACACAACCGCTCACGGTTAGTCTCTCGGCCAATATGAACTGGCTCAACGGTATAATTAACCTTTAATATTGGAGTAAAGATAGCATCCAGTGGAATCACTCCCACCGGCAGATCATCACTAGACTCAGCCTCCTTGTAGCCCTCACCCAATTCCACATCAAATTCAATATAAAGGCTAGCTTCAGCCGAATCTAAGGTAGCTAGATAAAGCTCATGGTTCACAACCTCGAAATCATTTGAGGGCTTAATGTCAGCAGCGCAAACTCGCCCCTCCCCTTTTACGTCCAGTATTAAATTACCTGGCTGATCAGAAAGGGACTTAAGTCTTAATGCTTTAACATTAAGCAAAAAATCTATAGTATCTTCCTTTATATGAGGGATAGTAGAGAATTCATGCAGAACCCCCTCAATCTTAACCCGAGTCACGGCTGCCCCTGGAAGATAACTAAGCAACACTCGACGCAAAACATTACCTAGGGTAATACCAAAGCCCTTCTCCAGAGGCTCAACTATAAAGCGTCCAAAATTATCCTTAGTTTCAACACACTCAATCCTGGGTGTTGCTAGACGAGACAAAAGGCTACCTCCTTTTATTACCTTATCTGGAATAGAACTCAACTATGCTCTTGCCATCAAATTTAACATCAATGTCATCAGGGGTAGGCAGCGATAAAACACGACCGACAAGGTTCTGCCTATCCAGACTCAACCAACTCAAAACAGACCTACCCTCGATACTCTGAACCAATAGCTTATAATACTCGGTTTTGGTCTTTTCTGGTTTCCAACTAATGGTATCACCTTCTTTAACTAGACAGGAAGGTATATCAGTTTTGCGCCCATTCAGCATAATATGTCCATGTCGAACTAGTTGACGAGCTTGAGCCCGTGAGTCAGCGAAGCCCAAACGGTACACCACATTATCAAGCCGCCTCTCTAGCAATACCAGTAGATTCTCGCCGGTGATACCTGACTGCCTCTCAGCTTGAGTAAAGAATCGACTAAACTGCTTCTCCAAAATACCATAGGTATAGCGGGCTTTTTGCTTCTCCCGAAGCTGTAGCCCACGGTCAGAGATCCGACGGCGCTGACTGAGCTGCTGTCCCGGTGGTTTCCCCCGCTTATCCATAGTACATTTAGGGGTAAAACACCTGCTACCTTTAAGCATTAACTTCTCGCCACTACGGCGGCATAATCGGCAAACTGCTGCTGTGTACCTTGCCATTTTCCCCTCCTATACCCGCCTTCTTTTAGGCGGACGACAACCATTATGGGGAATAGGAGTCACATCCCTAATGCGGGTAATATAGAGGCCTGAACTTTGGAGAGAACGAATAGCCGCTTCACGCCCGCTGCCCGGACCTCTAACATAAACCTCTACTTGGCGTAAGCCATGTTCCATAGCTTTCTGTACCGCATCACGAGCTGCTAATTGAGCAGCATAGGGAGTGCCTTTACGTGAGCCCTTAAACCCGGCTGTTCCTGAACTTCCCCAGGCAATAACATTTCCTTGAGGGTCGGTAAGAGTCACAATGGTATTATTAAACGTAGATTGGATATAGGCTCTTCCTGCCGGAATTGATTTACGTTCCCTCCGTCTCCCTCTAGCTCGCTTCTTCTGTGGCATTCCACCCCCCTTTTAAGTTATTTCTTGGCTACGCTACGCCTCTGCCCTCTACCGGCTATAGTTTTACGAGGACCCCGCTTAGAACGAGCATTGGTTCGCGTTCGCTGTCCCCTAACCGGTAAGTTATGACGATACCTAATACCCCGATAGCTACCAATCTCCATAAGACGCTTAATGTTAAGGTTAACCTCTTTTCTAAGTTCACCCTCAACCTTATACTCTCTGTCAATGACTTCTCGTAGACGATGTATTTCATCTTCAATAAGGTCACTTGTCTTAGTATAAGGATTAACACCAGTCTGAGCTAGAATTCTTCGGCTCAGAGTAGGACCAATGCCATAGACATATTGGAGCGCCACTAAAATTTGTTTATTTTTGGGTATATCTACCCCGGCTATACGAGCCATTCTAGTCCTCCTCACTCAAAATGGGGAATTTAGCCTTGTCGTTGCTTGTGTCTAGGGTTGGAACAAATAATCCTTACCACCCCTCGCCGCTTTACCACTTTGCATTTTTCACATCTGACCTTAACTGAAGCTTTGACTTTCATTACAAATAAGCCCTCTCTATTTAAACCGATAGGTAATTCTACCCCGACTCAGGTCATAGGGAGAAAGCTCTATCAGCACCCTATCACCGGGTAAGATTTTAATATAATGCAATCTTATCTTCCCCGAAATGTGAGCTAATACCTTATGCCCATTGGGTAACTCAACACGGAACATCGCATTAGGTAAAGGTTCCACCACTGTCCCCTCAACCTCAATAGTTTCTTTCTTAGTCATAAACCCCTTGTCTATACAATTGTAAGCACCTCTGGCCCGGCATCAGTAATGGCAATGGTATGTTCAAAGTGAGCCGAGAGACTGCCATCAGCAGTAAGCACCGTCCAGTGGTCATCCCCGAGCCTAGTATGCCAGTCACCAATATTCACCATAGGTTCGATGGCAAGGGTCATACCCCTTTTTAGCACTGGTCCTGTGCCTGGTAGACCAAAATTAGGTATTTGAGGTTCCTCATGCATCTCTCGCCCGATACCATGCCCGGTATACTCACGCACTACCGAGTAGCCCCTTGACTCAGCATAATTCTGAATAGTAGCCGAAATATCTCCTAGTCTGGCCTCAGGATAAGCGACAGCGATGCCAGCCTTTAGGGCACCTTCAGTAGTCTCCATAAGCTCTTTAGCCTGTGGGCTAACCTTGCCGACACCTACTGTCAAGGCAGCATCACCCTGAAAACCCTTAAAAATGGCACCAAAATCAAGGGATACAATATCACCCTCACATAAAATCCGCTCCCCGGGGATACCATGCACTATCTCATCATTTACTGATACACAGAGATTAGCTGGAAATCCTCGATACCCTTTAAACGAAGGTTTGGCTCCCAGCTTTTTTAACTCTCTAGCCACAATAACATCTAACTCCTTAGTTTTCATCCCTGGTCTCAGTTGCCACTTAAGCAGTTCCAGTACAGTTGCCACAATTCTGCCTGCCTGC
>JAIWFK010000003.1:0-16477 GCA_048631695.1 Calditrichales bacterium | reverse complement strand
CGTTGCAGGCCTCGTGAAGGCCTTCGGAAGTGGGGCAATGACCAACTCAATCGCTGAATTCAAGGACGCTGATTGTATTTTCATCATTGGCTCTAACACCACGGAGAACCACCCCATAATTGCCCTTGAAGTAATCAAGGCAGTCAAGAATAGGGGAGGAAAACTAATAGTAGCCGACCCGCGCAAGATACGGATGGTTGACTATGCTCACCTGTGGCTGAGGCACAAGCCGGGTACAGATGTCGCCCTGATTAATGGTCTGCTCCACATCATTATTAGTGAGAATTTATACGATGCTGACTTTGTTCAAACTCGAACGGAGGGATTTGAGGAACTAAAAGAGTTAGTTAGGGAATACACACCGTCTGTTGTCAGCGAAATTACCGGCGTTCCTGCCGATGACTTGCAGCAAGCAGCACGCCTTTATGCTCAATCTCCTAAGGCTACCATCTTGTATGCTATGGGAATAACCCAGCATACGACTGGCACCGACAATGTTATGGACTGCGCTAATCTGGCTATGTTAACCGGTCATGTAGGTAGGGAAGGCACCGGAGTAAACCCCTTGCGAGGGCAAAACAACGTCCAGGGCGCCTGCGACATGGGAGCTTTACCCAATGTGTTTCCAAGTTATCAGGCGGTTGCTGATGAAACTATTCGAAGTAAGTTTGAAGAAGCTTGGGGGGTCTCTCTACCTGATACCCCTGGACTTACTATCGGGGATATGATGAAGAAGGCTGAGGCTGGACAGGTTAAGGGGATGTACATCCTGGGAGAAAATCCCGTCATCTCTGACCCCAACAGCACGCACGTGGCTAAGGCTCTTAAGAACCTCGATTTCTTGGTAGTTCAAGATATTTTCCTAAGCGAAACTGCTGAACTGGCTGATGTGGTGCTCCCTGGGACTAGTTTTGCCGAGAAGGATGGTACTACCACCAATACCGAACGGCGAGTCCAGCGCATAAATAAAGCCATTGAGCCTATAGGTAATAGCAGACCCGACTGGCTAATCATTACTCAAATAGCCACCAGATTGGGTTACACTATGACATACAAAGACCCTGGGGAGATAATGGAAGAAATTGCAACCGTCACTCCCATCTATGGTGGTATTCACTACGATAGACTGGATGGTGTAGGACTGCAATGGCCGTGCCGCACACTAGATGACCCAGGAACAAAATTCTTACACCAAGGTAAGTTTCCTCGAGGTTTAGGGAAATTCAACCTCACCCCCTATCGTGAGCCATTTGAGCTGCCTGATGAGGATTATCCCTTTATCCTATCAACAGGAAGGATTCTATTCCACTTTCATGGTGGTACCATGAGCCGACATTCACCGAGTCTAGATGGTATTCGACCTGAGGCTGAAGTTGAAATTAACCCTCAAGATGCAGAAAGGCTTCACTTCTTTAACGGAGATTTAGTCAAACTTACTTCTAGACGAGGGGAAATCCTGACTAAGGTTAAAGTGACTGAGAAATCCCCTCAGGGGGTAGCCTTTATGACCTTCCACTTCAAAGAAGCACCGGTCAATCAATTGACTGTCGATGCATTAGACCCGGTAGCCAAAATCCCTGAGTACAAGGTATGTTCTATAAGGATAAGCCCCGCTGCTAGTAAAGAGCAATAAAGGGTGGCTAACTTATCTCTAGTCACCAACGCGCACTCTGCCCCAAATGGCAATAGCCCGTGCCAGTGAACAGAGGTTTTCCGCATTCGGTTCACCACTTCTATAGAAACAAAAATCCATGTAATTCCTTAGCATCAATGCGCCCACTCCCTCAATGGCAGAGCGTACTGCTCCTAACTGCATAATAACACTCTCGCAATCGCGACCTTGTTCCATCATCTTCTGAATACCACGAACCTGCCCTTCGATAACTTTAAGACGCCTGATTAGGGTCTCAACCGATACTGTTTCTTCAGCCATTTTGACCTCCATAGTAGATAAGGTTTTATCTACTATATTGACATACCCTCTCCCCGTAGGGTATTATACGCATCATACAACACATCCACTCTATTTTACCATATAACATACTTCATACAATAATTTTTTAAAGAGAGTGGTATAATGGATTAATTATAACCAAAGATAGTTAGCTTGAATGGCATTCAGCAGCTAAGACAGTTAAGAGTGTTACTCAAATTATAAAAGAAGACTAGCGCCAGTTCATTCAATAGGAGATGAAATGAATCTTAAATATGTACCTACCATATGCCCCTACTGCAGTTGTGGGTGTGGGATATATCTTGTAGTACAGGATGGCAGAATAATTGGACAGGAGCCATGGAAGGAGCACCCAATAAATGAAGGAGCAAACTGCCCCAAGGGGAAGAATGCCTATGCTTTCCTCTATAGTGAAGACAGGCTAAAGATGCCACTGGTGAGAAAGAACGGCGCCCTTCAGGAAACATCCTGGGATGAAGCGCTTGACCTTATCGTTTCCAAGCTGAAGGAGGCTACCCCAGAAAACTTTGGCTTTATCGCATCATGCAGGAATAGTAACGAGGACGCTTATGTGATGCAGAAGTTTACCCGGGTGGTAATGGGCACCAATAATGTAGAATACTGCGGCAGATTGTGCCATTCCCCAGCGGCGGCTGCCCTAATTCCTGCCATGGGCTCAGGGGCAATGCAGACCTCTCAGCCTGAAATTGAGCTCGCCGACTGTTTCTTCCTTGCCGGCGTTAATCTGCAGGAGACCTTTCCCATGATAGCCCGGAGGGTATTCCGAGCCAAAGCCAAGGGAGCCAAGGTTATTTATACAGACCCCAGGAAGACAGCTACGGCAAGGTACCTGGCTGATATCCACCTGCAACTGAAGTCGGGCACGGATGCAGCCCTGATAAACGCCATGATGAGCATCATCTTGGCTGAGGGGCTGGAGAATAAGGAGTTTATTGCGTCTAAAACAGCTGGCATTGATGAATTACGCGATTTCTTGTCTAAGGTAGACTTAAAGGAGGCGGAGGAGATTACCGGTGTCCCCGTAGAAAAGATAAGGGAGGCGGCAATTACCTATGCCAAGGCAGAGAGGGCATGCATTCTCTATGACCAGGGTATGTCCCAGCATTATGTTGGCACCGACAATGTTAGAGTACATGCCAACTTAGCACTTCTCTGCGGGCATGCTGGTAAGCCAGGGAGTGGAATAAACTCACTCAGGGGGCAGATAAACGGTGAGGGCAGCGGAGACATGGGTTGCCTGTGTGTTTTCTACCCAGGATTTAAGCGTGTGGGTGAGGATTCGGCAAAGTTCTTTGAAGAAGCGTGGCAAGTGAGTAACCTACCGACGAAGCCTGGGATTACCTATATAGACATGCTGCATAAATGCCCTTACCTCTATGTTGTCGGAGGAGACCCTATGATGGTCACTCCCGATGTTAACAATGTGAAGAAGGCTTTAGAAAAGGCTAGTTTCCTAGTGGTTCAGGACATATTCCTCACCGAGATAGCTAAGCTTGCCAATGTGGTATTGCCAGCAGCTAGCTGGGTGGAGAGGGAGGCTACCCATACCTATGTAGACAGGCGAGTGCAGAAGATAGACAAGGTCGTTGACCCTCCCGGTGAAGCCAAGCCTGACTGGTGGATTATATGCCAGTTAGCCGAGAGGATGGGCTACAAGGATAAATTTAGCTTCACCTCGGCTGGGGAGATATTTGAAGAGATAAGAAGCTGTGTTCCCCAGTATACGGGAATAACCTACGAACGGTTAAAGAATACGGTGGGAGGAATCCACTGGCCCTGCCCTTCAGAGGACCACCCCGGCACACCTTCCCTATTTTTGCAGAAGTTCAATACCCCGGATGGTCTGGGACATTTCCAGGCGGTAGAGTTCAAGCCCCCGGCTGAATTACCCGATGACGAATATCCCTATATCCTGACCACAGGCAGAAGCATATTTCACTATCATACTGGGGCAATGACCAGAAGAACCCCAAATCTAGTTGATGAGGTTCCTCGGGGCTTCGTTGAGGTCAATCCTGAGGATGCCGCTAAGACTGGGGTGAAAGACAAGGATATGGTTACTCTGGAGACAAGGCGGGGTAGCATAGAAGCTGAAGCCAAGGTGACCGATGAGGTGCCACCTGGGCTGTTGTTTGTCCCCCTCCACTTTCCTGATTGCAGTATCAATGTGCTAACAATTCCAGTACTTGATCCCAAAGCCAAGTGCGCTGAAACCAAGGTATGTGCTGTTAAGATGGAGGTGAAACAATGAAGGGAGATATGTATATCGCTCGTTCCTCAGATAAGGAGATATTAGACAAGGCTGAGTATGGTGGAGCAGTTACTTCCCTTCTCAAGTTTGCCCTGGAGAGTGGGAGGGTGGACGCTGTGCTTGCCATAAAAGCAAGAGATGGCAACCGGTACGATGGTGTACCCTTCCTAATCACTGAACCGGAGGAGGTAATAGAAACCACAGGAGCATTGCATTGCGCCTCGCCTAATATTGCACGCTTTATTAAGGAATACCTTGATGGTGCCTCAAACCTAAAAATAGCCGTCGTTGTCAAGCCATGTGATGCTAAGGCAATTATTGAGCTCACCAAGAGAACCCAGATTAATCTGGATAACCTGCTCCTTATTGGTTTGAACTGTACCGGCACCCTACCCCCGGCAAAGGCAAAGACGATGATAAAAGTGGAGTTTGAAGTAGACCCGGCTGATGTCGTTGCTGAGGATATTGAAGACAATAAATTAACAATCAGGTTAAAAGATGGGACGGAAAAGGAGAAGGACTTGACCGAGCTTGAGGAGCATGATTATGGGAGGCGGGAGAATTGCCGTAGATGCGAGACTAATATCCCAGTAATGGCTGATATCGCCTGCGGCAAGTGGGGAACCACGGACAAGAATACAACCTTTATTGAGGTTTGCTCGGAAAAGGGGGCTGACTTAATTGATGCGGCAATTAAAGCTGTCAATATTAAGGTGGAACAACCAAATAGCGATGCCATAGAAACCAGAAGGAAGAAGGATGAAGCGGCAATAGAACTAGCGCGGCAATGGCAGGAAAAGGACTTTGCCAGTCTCAAAGAAATGAGTAGTGATGAAAGGCGCAATTACTGGTCTGAGCAATTCAACCGCTGCATCAAATGCTATGGGTGCCGGGATGCCTGTCCCATTTGCTACTGCAAGGACTGCTATCTGGAGGCAGATAGAGGATTAGTGGCTGGTGGAAAGGTTCCGCCTGATGTTATATTCCCTATGGTAAGGATCTACCACGTTATGGATTCATGTGTTAACTGCGGGCAGTGCCAAGATGCCTGCACTATGGAGCTCCCCCTTTCCCTCCTGATATTCCTGCTTAATAGGGAACTGACTAGCATTTTTAAGTATGAGCCAGGAACGGATGTAGAGGAACTTCCTCCATTGAAAACAGTACCCGAGCGAGAGTCGAAGCTAACCAGTGTTGAAGTCACCTCCTAGTTTTAAACACAGGTAGCGGCTAGATTTGAGACAGATGCCTCTTACGGAGAGACGATGACCTCAATTGTCCTTGCCGGTGGCAGAAGCCTGCGACTAGGCAGGAGTAAGTGCCTGGAGACCATTAACGGCACAAGCCTGATTGAGCGGGTTATCGAACGACTCAAATCAGTGAGTAGCCGAATCTTGATAGTGACCTCCCAAGAACAGCTTGACCTTCCCACCACTTGTGAAGCAGAAGTAGTGCAAGACTTATATCCCGGTAAAGGACCACTTGGGGGGATATACACAGGCTTGCTAGCCTCTGAGTCATCACATACCCTTGTGGTTGCCTGTGATATGCCTTTTTTAAATATTGAGCTGCTGTGCTATATGATTGAGCTATCCCCTGGCTTTGATGCAGTTGTACCCCGATTAGGCGAAGGAAAGGTAGAACCACTCCACGCTATATATACCAAGGGTTGCCTGGATAATATGAAAACGCAGTTGGAGCATAACCAGTTGGAAATTAGCCGTTTCCTCAATACAGTACGCGTTAGATATATTGAACGGGCAGAATGCCAGAGATTCGATCCTCAACTTTTAACCTTCTTCAACATAAATTCTCAATCAGACCTAGACCGAGCTATCACCCTTGCCGCAGAGAACATACATTGACTTGTTAGGGATTATCTAGTATCGTTTAAGTGCCATCTATAGTTATGACTGCTAAAAGGCTTAGTCCATTAGTAATTGCTGTAGTAGGAAACGCCGGTGCTGGCAAGACTACCCTGATAGAACGGTTACTGGGGGAACTCAACAGGAGAAAGTACACGGTGGCGGTTGTAAAGCACTGCCCTCATGGGTTTGACCTGGATGTTGAGGGGAAAGACTCTTGGCGCTTTATGCAAGCAGGGGCAAGGGGAGTATCCCTTACATCATCTGGTCGAGTCGGGCTCATCGAGGAGAAGGAGCCTGTTCCCCGGCTAAGAAGTATTGCCGAACACTACTTTCCTAGCTACGACATCGTGTTCGGTGAAGGATTTAAAGAAGAGAAAGAAGTAAGCAAGATACTAGTGGTCAGGAAGGGGGTTAGTGAGCATGTCTCCTATCCACAAGATGATATCCTGGCTCTGGTAAGTGATATTGAAATAAAAGCAGAAAAGCCTGTTTTTATACCCGATAATGTGCCCGGTATAGCCGATTTTATTGAGCAACTTTTTAATCAGGAGGACAGTATGGAAACATCAGTCACACTTCTCATCAATAAGAAGTCAGTTCCATTAAATCCCTTTGTCCAGAGCATCTTTAAGAATGTAATTATAGGGATTATAGGTGATCTTAAGAGGGAAACCGAAGAACTGAAGCAAATCGAGGTAATAATTAAGTCGGAAGATGCTAATAGTTAAAAAGGGTTAATGGGCTATCAAGAGCACAAACACAAGGCACCCAAGAGCGTAAGCTGTGCCGTCCTCACTATCTCTGATACACGAACCGAGCAGGATGATGAGTCAGGGCGGTTCGTCAGGCAAAAACTCAGCGAAACTGGTCACCGAGTAATATTGCATTGTATTTTAAAAAACGAGGCAGACTCTATTAAGCACAAGATACATGAACTACTGAAAGAGGAGGAGGTTCAAGTCATCATTATTATTGGTGGCACTGGAGTAAGCCGCAGGGATGTTACCATAGAGACAATACACCCCATTCTGGAGAAGGAGCTAGATGGCTTCGGAGAGCTTTTCCGGTTCTTAACCTATGGCGAGATAGGCACCGGCAGTATAATGAGCCGAGCCATTGCTGGTATAGCCGAGAGAAAGGTTATTCTCTGTCTCCCCGGCTCTCCTGAGGCGGCAAAGCTGGCGATGGACAATATAATTCTACCTGAGCTCGGGCACCTAGTTATGGAGGCTACAAAGTGAAGCCTTTTGGAGCACTCCTCCCCTTTGACGAAGCGAAAAGGGTTATCGACGACAACATAAAGCCAATGGCAAGAACAGAGTCAGTCAATATCGATGATTCTTTGGGGAGGGTTCTGGCAGAAGAGGTTATGGCTACTTTAAGCACACCCCCCTTCGATAGAGCGGCTATGGACGGTTATGCTGTTAAAGCTAAAGACACCTTTAATTCTAGCCAATTAAATCCTAAAGTGCTTAACCTAATTGGTGAATTACATGCCGGGGAAACACCCCAGAAGAGGGTGAACACTAAGGAGTGTATTCAAATTGCTACGGGGGCAATGATGCCCAAGGGTAGTGATGCTGTAGTTATGGTTGAGGATACCGAAAAGGAAAACAAAAAGATAAAAATATTTAAGTCAGTTTACCCAAAAGCCAATATGGCTGAAAAAGGGGAGGACATTAAAGAAGGAGAACTTATTCTAAAGCACGGCTTGGTTTTGGACCCGGGGAAGATTGGCGTGCTCGCCTCTCAAGGAACAAAGAAAATCAGAGTCTATGAAAAACCGAAATTGGCAATAATCCCTACGGGGGAGGAGGTATGCGAGGTTGGTAAGAGGTTAAGACGAGGGCAAGTCTACGATATTAACTCTCATACTATCTCCTCAGTGGTGAGGGCAAATGGTTGCCTTCCCGTCAAGTATAGAATCGTGGGCGATGATAACGAGGAGCTCAAATCAACAATTGCCGAAGCTTTGAAAAACGACCTTGTGGTTATCTCAGGAGGCTCCTCTGTAGGAGAGAGAGACCTACTATTAGATGTACTTCAGAACATGGGTGAGGTTCTCTTTCACGGAATTCAAGTGAAACCCGGGAAACCAACCATTTTTGCCTTGATACAAGGTAAGCCCATCATGGGAATGCCTGGCTACCCTACCTCTTGTCTGATTAACACTTATCTATTACTTCTGCCGGCAATCAGAAAGATGGCTCACCTGCCACCAAGAAAAGATGAAACCGTTGAGGCGAGGCTTTCCCGAAGAGTCCCCGGAAGCGTGGGCAGAAGGCAATTTCTAACCGTTAGAATCGATGGGGATAAGGCTGTCCCCATGTTTAAAGAATCGGGGGCAATAACCAGCGTAGCCGAAGCGGATGGCTACATTGAGATAGCCGAGAATATCGATTTGCTGGAGAAGGGCGAGCCAGTCACGGTAACACTGTTTTAGCCGATTTCCTAATCTCCCTTTTTTCTCCGGTACGTCCCGCTCTTTCCGCCCTTTTTACTTTCCAGGTATATTTCGGCAATAGTCATCTCTCGGTCTACAGACTTGCCCATGTCGTAGATGGTCAAGGCGCTGACTGAGACGGCGACCAAAGCCTCCATCTCTATCCCTGTTTTGCCGGTGCTTTTCACTCTGGCGGTGATTTCTATAGAGTCATCCCCAGACAGGTCGAATTCAATAGTGATGTTGTCAATCAGTATTGGATGACACAAGGGTATCAAGTCAGGCGTCTTTTTGGCGGCCATTATACCAGCGACCCTGGCTACGGCCAGAACATCTCCCTTTTCCAATCCAGCAGTCCTAATTTGCTCTAGCGTGCTCGGCTTCATGATTACCCTGCCCTTAGCTACTGCCTCACGTTCCGTATCAGCCTTCTGACCTACATCAACCATTCGAGCCTCACCCTTTAAGTCTACATGAGTTAGCTTAGTCATCACACCCCTCCTCTATTTTTAATTCTCCAATCATAAGCCCTAGCCTCCTATCTGATACATTGGTCGCTCCACTTTCTCTGAGGTAAGCCCTCCGGTGAGGTTATGCCGCTCCCGCTTAATAGCAACTGCTTGTTGGATAAGTTGTTTTAGCTCATCCACGCTGGCTCCATTACGTAGCGGCTCCTTCAAGTTGACCTCATCATCGTCTAGGAGGCAGGGGCGCAACTGCCCATCGGAGGTAAGGCGAAGGCGATTGCAACTATAGCAGAAGTGCTCGGTTACCGGGGTGATGAAACCTATAGTACCCCTAGCTCCAGGCAATCGGTAATACTTGGCAGGACCATTGCCTGTTTTACCGGTGTAAGGCTCTAGTTTGCCTAGAGACTGAATGCGTTCTTGGATTTCCCGGGCAGATACCGTCGCCAAGACTTCGGTCTGTGGCATCCCGAAAGGCATGAATTCTATAAACCTTACATGCCATCCTTGGCTGATGCTCATTCCAGCGAAATCAACAACTTCATCGTCGTTAATGCCCCGTAGCACCACCATGTTTATCTTGACGGGCTGCAGTCCAGCGATATAAGCTGCCTCGATACCAGAGAGCACCTCTCCCAATTTATCCCTGCCACTAATGCTCTTAAACCTATCCTCCCTTAGCGTGTCCAGACTCAGATTAACCCGTTTCAGCCCAGCCTCTTTAAGCTCAACAGCGTACTTACTTAAAAGAGTGCCGTTGCTAGTAAGGGATATATCGTCGATGCCCTCTATCTGGGAAAGCATCCTGACTAAATTACTCAAATCAGGCCTCAACAGAGGCTCACCACCGGTAAGCCGCACCTTGTTGATACCCATACTAGCCGCTACACGAACTACACATTCAATCTCTTCATATGAAAGGATTTCACTCCGGGGCAGGTGGGGCACCGAACCCACCGAGCAGTAGACGCAGCGCAAATTGCAGCGGTCAGTAACAGAGATTCGCAGGTAGTTTATCTGGCGTTGAAAGGAATCGGAAAGACCGGTCATTTTCCCCTCCTGACTATATGTACACCGGTAGCTTTGAAGGTGGCATAAACTCTCTTTGTCCTGACTAAATTCAACTCCTCGGCTGACCTTTTGGTTACTAGAGCAACTAGCCGGAAGCCACAGTCTATCTCAATGCGGCTGAGTGGACCAAGTGATACTACCCGGGTTATCTCCCCAATGAACGAATTTCTGGCACTACTTGAGACCCTTGATAAGGCTAGTGTTACATCCTCTGGCCTAACACAAGCACAAACCTCTTCTCCTATGGCGCAATCTGAAATCGCCTCTATAACCCCACCACCAATATCTATGGTACCTACCTTATCCTGGCTCGACACTATCACTCCATCTATAATATTCTCAACGCCTACGAACTCGGCTACCTCTCTATTTCGAGGAGAACTGAACACATCCCTTGGAACTCCTGTTTGAAGGATTTCACCATTTATGAGCACAGCTATTCTATCAGCCAGCCGCTGACCCTGGGACATATCGTGTGTAGCCATTATTATCGTGGTGTCATACCGATGAATAATATTTGCTATCAATTCCTCAATTTTTGATGTCGAAATTGGGTCAAGGTTTGCTGTAGGTTCATCCAGTAGCAATACCTCCGGTTCACTCACTATCGCTCTGGCTATTGCCACCCTTTGTGCTTCACCACCGGATAATGTTCTAGCATTTCTATTTCTATAGACTAAGAGGTCAATCATCTCCAGAATATTGCTGACCTTTTCTCGGATGCTACTTTCCCTTACCCCTCTCCATTTCAGACCATAGGCAATATTATTATAGACACTCGTGTTAAATACCACTGGCTTCTGAAGGATAAAAGCCATCCTTCGTCGCACTTCTAATCTCATTTTTCTCAACTCGGTAACATCTATGCCATCAAAATATATTCTCCCTGAGGTGGGCAAATCAAGCAGGTCTATTAGGCGTAAAAGTGTAGTTTTGCCAGCACCGGTGGGTCCAATTACGGCAAAGGCTTCACCCCTGTCAACCCTTATGTTGATGTTTTTCAGGATATCTCGCTCACCATATTCTTGGTGCAAATCCACTACCTCTATTAACGACATTATTACCTCTGCTGTATTCTATTTAAGGTCACATTGACCACAAGGGCTAGGAATACAAGAATCATGCCCAGGGCTAGTGACAACTCTAGCTCGCCCTTGGAGGTTTCCAGTGATATTGCAGTAGTGATGACCCTGGTGAACCCCCTGATATTGCCGCCGACCATGAGGGCTATGCCTACCTCCGAGATAGCTCTGCCAAACCCCATTATTATGGCGGCCAGAACAGCATATCTCGCCTCCCTTAAGACAACGACGGCAACCTGAAAGCCACTGGCACCGAGAGAGATAGCCGTATCTAAAATCGCCTTATCTACACCACTCAGAGCCGAGATAGTCAAACCGAGCAGTATTGGAGTGATTAGTATCATCTGACCTAGCACCATAACCGTTGGGGTGAACAGCAGGTTAGTTCCGCCCAGCGGTCCGGCTCGGGAAAAGAGCACAAAAACAAATAAGCCAACACAAACAGTAGGAAGACTAAAGAATGTCTGGATGACATTTATCAAAACCCTCTTGCCCGGGAAATTGTGAAATTGGATGAGACTGGCTAGAGGTATGCAAAGAAGAGATGCAAGGAGACAGGAGGTCACCGAAATTCCCAGCGACCTCCCGGCTATCTCCATAACCTCTGGGTCAAGTGAAACTATTAGCTCTACAGCCTTAATAAAGCCCTGCCATATTTCAGCCAATTGCTTTCAGCTCCGTCCAAGGTGTTAACAGCTGCTAAATACTATTGAGGTTCTGCCCCGGCACAAGGGGTAAATAGCTGCATTCCATATTCCTCCATGCCGTAATTCCCGATGAGCTCTTGTATTTCGGGTGAGGTGAGGAAGTTTATCAGGTTGTTTGCTATATCAATCTTGGCTTTGGGATGCTTTTCTGGGTTTATGGCAATGGCGGAGTAGACATTGAGCAGTATGTCACCCTTGTCCACTATTGGTACCAGCTCTATCTTGCCCTTGTAAGCCAAGAAAGTTCCCATATCGGTAAGGGTATAGGCCTGCTTCTCACTAGCCATCATAAGGGTTGGACCCATTCCTGTCCCACCCTCAATGTACCACTCAGCTTTTCTAACTGTCTCATAGTCAAAGCCGGCTGCTGTCCAGATTGCCTTCTCCTTGCCATGGGTTCCTGAATCATCCCCCCTAGAAACAAAGCTTCCGCTTCCTATCTCCACCAGCTTTTTGAAAGCCTCTTCAGAGCTTAAGCCCTTGATACCTGCTGGGTCAGCCTCTGGTCCCACAATGAGAAAATAGTTATAGGTAAAGGGTACACGAGCTACACCGTAGCCTTCAGCTATGAACTGCTCCTCGCGGGCTTTAGAATGAATGGTGATAACATCTACATCTCCTCTCCTGCCATATTCCAGAGCTTTGCCGGTCCCGGCATACATAATATCCAGCTCAACATTATACTGTTCCTCAAACATAGGCTCCAAGTATCCCCAGAGCCCAGTATCATAGAGACTGGTTGTTGTGGCTACCCTAAGCCTTTCCTGAGGTGGCAGTGGTGACGTTGTTGAGTCTCCACACCCCACCACCCCTACGATTAGACTAGTAAGCGCTATCACTGCTACTAAAGAACCAATTACTTTGTTCCTCACGACTTTATCTTCCTTTTTCTGAGGTGGTAGATACTTTACTGTGCTAAACACAAAAAATAAACACCTCAATAAGGAGGTGTCCTAAAATAGGCATTATTCATGCCCATTATTAATCCTCCTTTCCAAACACGGGAGGCGTAAGCGTTTCCCCTTACACCCTATCGGTTACTGCCCATAGGTAAAATGCCCTTAGGTACAGCAACTCGGAGGCTTCTATTCAGTTGTATAAGGTCTCTTTAGGCCCTTATGATAGGCATATCAAATATACCGTATTGACAACTTATAAGTCAATAGGTATTTAAGATGCTTTTCCTCCGTGGGCTTAGGTAAGGCCCGTCATAAAACTGCCTTTCTCGGTTAAAGTTCTTGCCAAAATCAAATTTAAACCGCGCTTAGTACGATTGGGAGCATAGAAGGGCCTTTAGTTCAGGGGACGCCAGCAAGCAATCCAACGTGTCTCCCCTACTGGTTCCAGCACTGGCTCTAGCTGCTTACACTCCTCAGTCGCCCGGACACATCTTGGATGAAATCTACAGCCGGAGGGTGGTTGGGCTGGGCTAGGCACTTCTCCTGGTAAGATAATCCTGCCCCGTTTCCGTTGAGGGTCAGCTACGGGAGTTGATAGCACCAAAGCTTGGGAATAGGGGTGCTTGGGAGCACAAAATAGCTCGATTGGATTACCCACTTCTACCACCTTCCCCAGATACATAACAACAATACTATCGCAAACACTCTCGGCAACGCTGAGGTCGTGGGTAATGTATAAATAAGTTAGATGCTGTTCTCTTTTAAGCTGCTTTAGCAGATTGAGTATTTGGGCTTGTACCGATACATCCAATGCCGAGGTTGGTTCATCAAATACGATAAAGTTAGGGCCTGTGGCTAAAGCTCGGGCGATGGCTATCCGTTGCCTCTGCCCACCACTAAGCTGGTGAGGATAGCGATGCATATGCTTATCAGTAAGTCCAACCATAAACAAAATCTCAGCCACCCTATCCATGATTTGTTGCCTTGGCATAATTTTATGCACTACCAGGGGTTCGGCCACAATATTTTTAATCTTCATCCTGGGATTGAGAGATGTATAGGGGTCCTGGTGAACAAGCTGCATTTTTCTTCTAATAGCCTTGAGTTTGTTACCAGAGTCCATAGCCAGGTCATACTCTTGTCTCAGCGCTCGCAGCCTTCTGGGCTTGGTCAGTGACTCTTCCAGCATGTCTATCTCATCTTTAATATCGCCAGGTACATCAAAGTATATATGCCCAGATGTAGGCGGCAACAAGCGAAGTATGGTCTTCCCCAGGGTTGTCTTACCACAGCCTGACTCCCCTACCAAACCCATCCACTGACCTCGTTTAATAGCCAGATTTATGCCATCAACTGCCTTAACAGCACCCACTGGTCTCCTGAGAATACCCCTCAATATAGGAAAGTGTGTTTTTAGATTCCTAGTCTCAACAAGAACATCCACTGGTTTCTCCTTAATAGAGATGACAGGCTACAAAATGCCCCGGTGCCAGTTCATGCATCAGGGGTATCTGCTCCTGACATATCTCCATCACACTTGAACACCGGGGGTGAAATCGGCATCCTGGAGGTAGTTCAATTGGATCAGGCACAACCCCACCTATCGAGTGCGGCTCTTCACCTAGTTTGGGAACAGCTGCCAACAGAGCCTTAGTATAAGGGTGTAATGGAGTAGCATATATATCATCCACCTTAGCTACCTCGCAAAGACTGCCAGCGTACATTACGCCAACTCTATCGCATATTTCAGCAGCTACGCCGAGATCGTGGGTGATATAAAGAATAGACGCTTCCCGCTCATCCTTTAATCGGTGTAGCAGCTCCAGAATCTGGGCTTGAATAGTTACATCTAGAGATGTCGTCGGCTCGTCAGCGATGAGAAACCTAGGTGAACAGGCTAGAGCCATAGCTATAACGGCACGCTGCTCCATACCACCACTCAACTGGTGAGGAAATTGCCGAGTTACTCTCTCCGGGTCTGGTATTTCAACCTCCCCTAATACGCTAATGGTCATCTTATCGGCCTCATTCTTGAGTCGCCATAATAATCTTCTCACTAGAGGAACACGGTTAATAATTTTTAGCCATAATGAGCCCGGGGCATGGGCCATTTTTTGGTAAAGCGTCTTCTCTATTGACCATATAGGTCTAGCCAACGAGCAAATAAATCCCGGTGTTTTGGCTAGTGATGCATCTACCGCTTCAAGAGCTCTCTGCCCTAGTTCCTGCCGTCGGTGAAGGAGTATTACTTCTGAAATCTGGTCACCTATGGTATAGACAGGGTTCAGCGCCGCACTCGGTTCCTGAAATACCATTGATATTTGGCTACCCCGAATTGCCCTGATTTCATCCTCGCTTATAGTCAGAAGGTCCACTGGCTCTTTTCTATCATCAACATTGAAGCAGATGCTGCCACATTCTATCCTGCCCGGAGGTGGGATTAGCCGCAGAATAGATAATGCCGTTAGTGTCTTCCCGCACCCTGTCTCTCCCACCAGACCAAAGGTTTCCTTTTGATTAATATCCAGGTTTACATTCTCCAGCGCCCGAACAACGCCATCATAGGTATAAAACCTTACCGTTAGCCCTTTAATTTCCAGCAATTTATCCATAACTATTTCTTAGCTAACCTGGGGTCAAGGATATCTCGGAAGGCATCACCCAAGAGATTCCAACCCAGTACAAAGAAGAGAATAAATAAACCAGGAATAGTAACCGTATACCAGTAGGCTAGAGGGTCACCAGGTGGTCCTACAATCCAGTTTCGTGAGAACTGTATCATCTGCCCCCAGTCAGCATACCCCTCAGGTGCCCCCAAGCCCAAGAAACTCAAGGCGGCTGCGGTTAGAACAACGGCTCCAATGTCCAGAGAAGCCATAATCAATGTGGGATAGATAGAGTTGGGCAGTATATGTCTGGTGATTATTCTGAGGTGTGAGCTGCCTACTCCCCTGGCTGCCTCTACATAGTCTTCCTCTCTGACTGCCAGTATATCCCCCCTGATGAGCCGCGTATAGATGGGCCAGGAGACGATGGTAAGGGCAATAATCACGCTATTCAAGCTGGGCCCAAGAGCAATGGTGATAGCCATGGCCAGAATCAAGGTGGGGAAAGCCATGAATATGTCGGTTATACGCATAATGATTTCGTCTACTAAACCTCCGAAATACCCGGCGATACTACCCAGCAAGATGCCTACGACCAGCACCATTCCGATTACAGCCAAGCCTACTTTAAAGGCGGAGCGGGTACCCCACATGACCCCATAGAATATATCGTATTGACCCTGAGTAGTGCCGAATTTATGTTCCTCGCTAGGAGGTTTGGGTGTAGGCGAATAACCGTCTCTGGGTACCTGATAGGGGTCTAAACAGTTCTCCGGAGGTGGTGCTAGAACCGGAGCCAGGATAGCGATAATAATAAAGGCAAAAGCGCTGGGTATAGGATTGTTACCTATCTAGTGACTAAAAATGAAATTTTGTTGGTAAATATTTATTCTAAAAATGATATAGAAAACGATGAATTTGAAAAGCTCCAATTTGATAATTTGAAAATCTCCGATTATTCCCCCGATTTTGTTGGAAGTGGGGAAAATATTAATATTACATTACATCAGTCGATAGTAAATAATACTATTATTACATTTACAGATTTAGAGAAATCCAATAGTTTTACAGAGCCTTGTCCAGTTGAAAATAATTTTAATAGCTCATT
>JAIWFK010000002.1:0-19337 GCA_048631695.1 Calditrichales bacterium | reverse complement strand
GCTTACCCTTTTCCATCTTTTTAGCTAGTATCTTTTCATCATCTGCGGTAAGAAGGTGCACTCTACCGATTTCATGAAGATAGACACGAACCGGGTCATCTACTACTTCTTGCTCCTCAAGTTGTTCTAGTGGAATTTCTAGCTCTAAATCTGCTTGATATTCAGGCTTCTCAATCTCAAGGTATTTTGCCTTAGACCATAGTTCCTTTGGCTCGGTCATTTCTTCAGACTCTATTTCCTCCTCAGGTTCAGGAGAGGGGGTGTGTAAAGCATTTGGTTCTTCTGATTCAGACTCAGTATTCAGTGCTTCTTCTGGAGGCAGCTCCTTATCACTAGTATGGTGTAGGTATTGTACGGAGTCCTCATTGCTTTTTAATCCCATATCTCATCTCCTTTGATGCTGTCCCCTGGCTCTTTTGAGTAAAAACCTCTCCGAGTTGAGCACTAACTTCTATCCCTTGCTCCTGAAGCTTGGCTAGCTCGGCGGCACTACCACCTGACTCGGCGGCCAAAGCTAGTATTTCCCCTCTTTTTGCCTCCAAATCGCGTAGGTATTTTTCCCGCAGGCGGAGAATACAATTAGCATATTTTTGCTCTATTTGGTTAGCTGGTAAGTTCATGGTTGTTAGAGAATCAAGATACTCCAAAATTGCAGGTTCAAGTTTCTCCTTAAGCGATGGTAGGTCATCAACTTGCTGCCAGGCGATAAAGATTTCTCGGTTTTCAGTATTTTGGAAATACTCAGGTGAGGGACCATGGCGGCGCTCTTTAAGCTCTGAGTGCTGTAATAATAGGGCAAGGCAATATTCCTCAAGGCGGTTGGATAAAAGCCTGCCTGAGGAGGACAAAAGTGGATGTAGAGTGTGAGAGTCTTTAGTATTGGGTTTACCTCGGCTAGCTTTAACTCTGCTTAGAGCAACTTCAATACTTCGCTCACTAACCTTAACTTGACGAGCCAGTTTTTGGAGGTAGTGAGCTTGGCGCACAGGATTTTTTATCTCGGCAATCATAGGCAGTAGCTTGTCTACGGCTAGAGATTTATCCCTGGCTGTAGTCAGGTCAAGTTCAGAGGTAACTATATTGAAGGTGTAGTCCACTACAGGTAGAGCCTCTGCTAACAAGTGCTGCCAGATTTCTACATCTTCTTTAATAATATCATCAGGGTCTTTACCTCTGGGCAGGATGATAACCTTTACCTCAGCATCAAGGGTATTTTCATAACTTACACCCCGTAGCATGGCTTCCTCTCCAGCAGTATCAGCATCAAGGGCTAAAGCTATATTCTTGGTTAGCTTCTTTAGAGTGCTGACCTGCTTCTCGGTTACCGAGGTTCCCATAGAGGCAACTACATTGCTGAATCCATTTTGGTGAGCGGTGATAACATCCATATAGCCCTCTACAATGACTGCCAGGTTTTGTTGCCTAATAGCTGGTGTGGCAAGATTTATGCCATACAGGCTGCCACTCTTATCGAAGATTGGTGTTTGTGGCGAGTTGAGGTATTTAGGTAGCGAATCATCAAGCACTCGTGCCCCAAAACCGGTAATCCGTCCTCTCGTATCAAATATGGGGAACATCAACTTATTTCGGAATCGGTCGTGATTTTCTCCAGTCTCTGCCTCTATTACCAAGCCAGCAGTCAGTAGTTCGCTCTTGGAATAGCCTCGCTCTGTTAGATACTGTTCCAGAGCTTTCCAGCTATTCGGGCTAAAGCCCAATTGGAAGTTGGTGACGGTTTCTGTCGATAGGCCACGGTTGGCTAGGTATTTCCGTGCCTTTTCTCCCTCTGGAGAGTTGAGGAGTAGATTGTGAAAGTATTGAGCTGTAGCCTCGTTAACTTGAAATAATCTTTCCTTCTTATTCTTCCCGGCATCCTGTTCAAACCTTGACGGTATGGTAACCCCTGCCCTTTGGGCAAGAAGACGCAGCGCCTCCCCAAAGTCAATGCCCTCTTTTTTCATAATGAAAGTAAAGACATCACCGCCGGTATTACAGGCACCGAAGCAATGCCAGCTCTGCTGCTCGGGATAGACAAAGAAGGAGGGGTGTTTCTCACTATGGAACGGGCATAGCGCCTTAAAGGTTCGTCCAGCTTTAGTTAAGGTGACATACTGGCTGATAACCTCCACAATGTCTGTTCTCTGCTTTACCTCGTCTACAACGCTCATCTTGCTATCTAGCCTTGCCCTTTATTAATGATAGCTCCTCAGCCATTCTCAATGCATATTGGTCGGTCATACCAGCAATATAGTCAACCACCCTCCGTTCCGTGTCATCACTGTAAGAACTATACTCTGATGGCAGCTTGTCTTTGTGCTCATTGAAGTATTGGTATAATAGGCGCACCACCTCTCTCGGCTTATCAGCTGTCCTGTCTTTCGGCTCGTATATTTGTTTAAAAAGAAATTCACGCAAGACATTAGTTGCTTCCAGAATTCTGGGACTCATACCTATAGTAGGACTGTCTACGTTATAACCGGTTGCTGCCCATGAGTAGTCAATAACATCACAGACCATGGTATTGATTCGCCCCGAATGGGAGTGCCCCAATACAGTGATGGTTGATACGGGTATATCATCCTCGGAGATGATACCAGCTCTTATGGCGTCGCCAATATCATGATTGATATAGGCAATGGCATCGGCAATCTTACACACTTCCCCCTCCAGGGTACTTGCTTTGCTGGAACTATCCCCCAGAATATCAGCCCTCGCTTTGGAGTGATTTAAAATACCGTCTCTTACCTCCCAGGTGAGATTAAGCCCCTGACCATTTTTCTCTAAAAGGTCAACAACTCGCAGGCTCTGCTCATTATGTCTAAATCCATAAGGATAGAGTTCATTTAATACCTGCTCACCAACATGACCGAAAGGGGTATGACCCAGGTCATGACCCAAGGCAATTGCCTCAGTCAAATCCTCATTGAGGTTTAGGGCACGGCTTATAGTTCGGGCTATTTGAGAAACCTCCAGGGTGTGGGTAAGCCGGGTTACATAGTGGTCACCTAAGGGAGCAATGAAAACCTGTGTCTTATGTTTGAGACGGCGAAAAGCCTTTGAATGGGTAATACGGTCTCGGTCACGCTGAAAGGCAGTGCGCACCAGGCAAGGCTCTTCGTATTTGAGTCTGCCCCGTGACAGCTTACTCTTAACGGCGTAAGGAGAAAGGCTTTCTTCCTTTTCTTCAATTATTTGCCGAATGTTAAGCTGCCTGACCATTAGGCTTAACCCTCTATTTTAAATGATAGGTACATGGCTCCCGATTGTCAAGCTGTCCTGAAAGCACAGCAGAGACGATTAAACTGGAGCTTCTGAATAGTGTCGATTGCTTGAGGAATTGACAGCTATAACGAGAGTGGGATAGCATATAACCAGCAGGTTTTTCGCTAGTTATGGGAGGCAGCCGCAACATGGATAAGAAGCTTATATATTTTTTTGGGGAAGGAAAAGCAGAAGGTGATGCTTCCGATGAAATGATAAAACTATTGGGGAATAAAGGTGGACAATTACAGGGGATGACCAAGATGGGATTACCGGTACCTCCTGGATTCACTATCATAACAGATGTTTGTAACTATTATTTTGAGCATGATAGTCAGCTTCCGGAGGGTCTTGATGAGCAGGTTAAAGCTAATATGAACCGACTAGAGAAGGTTACCGGTTATGGATTTGGTGATTTCAAGCGGGAGCCACTGCTTGTTTCAGCAAGGAGTGGTGCTGCTGTTTCTATGCCGGGTATGATGGAAACTATACTTAATATTGGGCTGACTGATAAATGTGTTGACGCGTATATTGAAAGACACGGTAATAAAGAGCAGCCTAAGAAGTTTATACTTGATTGCCAGCGAAGGCTATACGAAATGTTCGGGCAAAATGTCTATGGTATAGAACGAGAGAAGTTCAGGAAGATATTTGACGGATTTAAGGACGAGGCAGGAGTTCGAGAAGATACATTATTAACCTCTTCACATTTGCAAACAGTTGTTACCAGATATAAGCAGCTTTATAAAGAAAATAGTAAGGAGCTGCCACAAAACCCTATTCGGCAGTTAATTGACGCCATCAGAGCAGTTGAAGAATCAGCCATGGGTGAAAAAGCTAGAAACTATAGGAAAGCAGAAAAGTTACCGGAAAAGGTCTGGACTGGTGTTAGTATTCAAACCATGGTTTACGGGAATGAGAATACAACCGATTGTGGTACCGGAGTTGGTTTTACCCGAGACCCATCAACTGGCATTAGGGATGAGGGGAATCCTTACGGAGAATTCTTATTGGGTGGCCAAGGAGAGGATGTGGTAAGTGGAATCCGAAACGTTTTTCCTATAACACATATGAAGCAAGCTGTACCGCAGGCGTATGACGAGTTAATGAAGGTATGTGATATCCTGGAGCAAGGTACAGGAAGGGTGCAGGATTACGAATTCACGGTCTGGCGCGGCAAATTGTATATGCTTCAGACAAGAAACGGGAAACTTACCGGCAGAGCAAATGTAAGGTCAAGCTACGAAATGGTAGGAGAAGGATTGATTGATATTAAGGATGCTGTATTAAGGGTGACTCCTGAGGATTTCGAGCAATTACTTCATAAAATGATAGATTATGAGGCAATAAAGCATGATGGGGTTGAGCTAGATAACATTGTTATTAATCGTGGGGGGGCTGGTGTTGCTGCCTCTCCGGGTGGTGGCGTCGGCAGAGCCGTTTTTGATGTTAAAGCGGCTCTGGAGTATAAAGCTGAGGGGGAACCGGTCATTCTTTGTAGACTGGAGACAAATCCTGCCGACTACCCTGGGATGATTGTAGCAGAGGCAGTGGCCACTGCCCGCGGTGGAAAAACATCTCATGCCGCGGTTGTTGCCCGGAATAAGGGCATACCCTGCGCTGTTGGCACCGGGGTAGATATTAATGAAGAAAATAGACGGATTACCTACACGAATAATAAGGCCGAAACCATCATTATAAATGAGGGTGACTATATCAGTGTTGATGGTAGTACAGGCACAATACTTAATTATAAAGCTACTTTAATAGAACCAAGTCCTGATGACCCGGATTTGCATAATTTCTTACAATTATTATATCCAATTGCCAAGATGAGAGTTTACGCCAATGCTAATGACTCCAGTGAAGCTGCTAGGGCATTACAATTTGGTGCTGAAGGTATAGGCTTGGCCAGGACTGAGTATATGTTTTTAGAGGATAAGATAGAGGGTGAGAAGAGGCAATTAGCAATTCAATCATGGATATTAGCTGAGGAGGAGGTAGTAAAGTTAAAAGCATTGGAAATATTGGAGCAAATGCAAAAGAGAGATTTTGGGGAGATGTATAGTGTGATGCAAGACAAGCCAATTATAATAAGGCTATTGGATTACCCATTACATGAACTTTTATCAGGTGCCAAAGCTCATCTTGATGAATTATCGGAAGCCACTAAGTTAGATAAAGAACACCTTAGCCAAAGAATAGAGGATTACCATGAAACTAATCCTATGCTTGGTCATAGGTCTGTAAGGCTTGGGATTACACATCCGGAAATTTATAGAATGCAGGTAAGAGCTATATTAAGTGCAGCTAAAGAGTTCAATAATTCTACAGATAGAAAATATATAACACCACATATTGAAATTCCGTTGGTTTGCTTAGTAAACGAGGTTAAAAATATGGAACAATTAGTGAGAGAAGAGGCAGAAAAGGTAGGATTTAATAGAGGTGGCCGCTCTTCAAAAAGCGATAACAGGTACTGCCTGGGGATAATGTATGAATTATCAGGAGCTTCATTTGAGGCAGATAATCTAACCCGAGTCTCCGATTTTGGTTCTTTTGGCACTAATGACCTGACACAAACTACGATGGGTTGGAGTAGAGAAGATGGTAGTGCTACTTTTATGCCAACATATGTCAGCCAAGAGATTGTTAAAGAAGATCCATTTGTTACTATAGATAAGGATGGGCCGGTTGCCAAGGCAATGGCTCACGCAGTTTTATTGGCAAGAGCAGCTAAACCAGATTACGAATTTGGAATTTGTGGTGAGCACGCCGCAGACCCAGCATCAATAGAAGTTTGTTATGGTGTCGGTCTTTCTAATGTATCTCCTGCTCCAAACCAGGTACCAATAGCTTGGCTGAAATCTGCCCAATTATCTTTAACTAAGAAGCACGGTAGTATGCTAAATGAATATGCGGTAAAAGCATCAAATAGCTTCAGTAAGTTTACCAATACCACCAATGAGGTGGTTTATTGAATGCCATGAGTAGATTGTTTGCCAACTTTACCAGCTCTGGGCTGGAGCGTTTGATTTACTAATGGCTTGAACAGATGAGGTGTTATTTCTGGTTGACAGTAGGGGTGGTGTAGAGTAGAATTTGAATATGCTGGCTGAGGAAACTGAGGAGGTTCAATTATGATAGAGATGACTATTGACAGCATCCGGGTTAGTCTGATGAATTATCAGCGCGTAGTGATTCTGAAAGAGAAGATGTCAGAGCGCTATCTGCCTATCTGGATTGGGCCTGCCGAGGCGGATGCCATAGCTGTAAAGCTACAGGGTGTAAATGTGCCTAGACCGTTAACTCATGACTTGCTAAACACAGTCATTGATGCTTTAGGAGCTACGGTTAACTCTATCATTATCAGCGAGCTTAAAAGCGATACCTTTTATGCTAAGATTCTTCTTAATGTGGATGGTGGGCAAATGGAGATCGATTCTCGTCCTAGTGATGCCCTTGCTTTAGCGGTAAGGGTCGAGGCACCTATCTATGCTGAGGAGATAGTTCTAGATAAAGCAGGTATTTTACTAGATAAAGAGACAGGTAAACCTCTTCTCCAAGAAAAGGAAGGAGCTAACAGCGAGAAGGTTAGTGAAGAAGAGTTGAAGAAGATGTCGGCTTTCTATGATTTCATTAACACCCTTGATTTAGAGGACTTTGATAAGCATAAATCATAATAGAGGCTGAATAGATGGAAGCTAATCTTATCAAAAAGCTAATGGCTTCAATGAAGTGCGGCGTTTGTGGGCAGCGCTATGAAGTAGAAAATATTGAAGTCCTCGGGCATGAGGAGAATTTGTGGTTTCTAAGGGTGTTATGTGTAGCTTGTCATACTCAGTATTTGGCGGCGGCAGTAATTGAGGGAGGCAGAGCACCTGAGGTTATTACCGATCTCACGGAAGTGGAACTGGATAAATTCGGGAATATGAGTGGGCTAACCGCCGATGAAGTGTTGGATATGCATAGCTTCTTGAAAGACTTTAATGGAGACTTCTCTCGCTTTTTTAATCAAGAGTAGGCTTATAATCTGGAAGCATTATTATAAGAGAGGGTTATTTTTAGTTATTGCTTAAGTAGCCTTAGGTTTTTAATTCTAAGGCTATTTTTATTACCGAATAGAAGGCAGGCTTGACCTGAGTGGGTAGATTTGATATGCTACCTGCGGTTAAGGAATATTGAGGCTGGTATGCGCAGGTGGGTAGCGGCGTTAAGGCTGACAGGGGTGGGGTTTTTCGTTGGTGTTTCAATTCTAATGGGTGTGCTTACCGGTCGCTGGCTTGATAGTAAGATGAATAGTGAGCCCATTTGTGTGATAGTTGGCTTGATTTTGGGAGTTATTGTCGCTTTTTATGGAGTTTATCGTATGATTCTACCCCTCACCCATAACCAACAAAACAAGGATAATAGCTAGTGCCTGAACAGGAAGAAACAGGGCAAGAGCAAGTACCTAAAAAGCGGGGTTGCCTGGGTTGTTCATTACCTGTAGCAGTTGGAGTTGCGGTCTTCTTTCTCGCTTTATTTGTGATTGGTTTTTTAATTGGTCCCCTGGGCAAGAGCATGTTTGGTGACCTGGGGCTGCCTAGCTGGCTAAGTGTTCCCCGACCACACCCCCAGCTTCCCGCCGAGGTGGTTTTTCACTTATTCGGTTTCCCCATCACTAATAGCGTTATTGGTGCTTGGGTTACTATTATTTTCTTAGTCGGATTTTCCTATGCTGTTACTCGCCGGATAAAGCTTATACCAAGTAGATTGCAGAGTGCCTTTGAATTTTTACTTGGCTGGCTCTATAACTTTTGTCAGCAAGTGGCTGGCGAGAGGAATGGGCGTCGGTTCTTTCCAGTAGTGACAACAATCTTCCTATTTGTTGCTTTTAATGCTTGGCTGGGTTTACTTCCTGGGTTCGGTTCAATAACTGCTGAAACAGCTGAGGGCGAGGTGCATTTGCTTCGGGCAGCTAATACTGACATTAATATGCCTCTGGCTATAGCGCTGATGTCCTTCGTCTTTGTTGAGTATTTTGGCTTAAAGTCTCGTGGCTTTCGTTATCTGGGGAAGTTTTTTAATGTAGGGCTGTTTGGCAGAAGCATAGGTCAGTTGTTTAAAGGTAAGCCTAAAGCTGCGCTTGGTGGATTATTGACTGGAGCTATTGATATTTTTGTTGGTGTATTGGAAGCGCTGAGTGAATTGATACGTATCGTTAGCTTCACCTTCCGTCTATTCGGCAATATGACGGCGGGTGAAATATTACTGCTAATAGCTGCTTTCTTAATTCCCTGGGTATTTGCCATACCGTTTTATGGGCTGGAGTTGCTCGTCGGCTTTGTCCAGGCTCTTATCTTTGGTGGGTTAACCCTGGTATTTCTTACCCTTGCCGTGGCTTCTCATGGCGCAGAGGTAACTTAATATAGTCTAATTTATCAATTATGAAAGGGAGGTAGAGAATGACACCAGAAGTAATGAAGATGCTAGCGGTGGGATTGGCGGCTGGTCTGGGAATGTTAGGGCCAGCGTTGGCTATTGGGCTTATTGGCTACTCAGCATTGCAGTCTATAGGGCGTAACCCTGAGGCAAGTGGTCCAATAATGACCAATATGATATTAGTTACCGCCTTCGCTGAGGCAATAGGGATTTATGTCTTGATTATAGCCATTATTCTGGCTATGATTGTGTAGTTGATATAAAGGGGGTTGTTATGGAACAAAATGGAATACCTCTTTCTATAGGTATCGTTATTGGAGCAGCAATTTTAGGGGTGATGTTTGTTTGTGGTATGGTGTTAATGGCAGTGTTGTCTGTATAGAGATACTGTTAGTCATTTGAAGGAATTTATAACCAGAGTGAGGTGAAAAATGGGAGGTCTGGCAAATCTTGGCATTAATTTGTCAACACTGATAGCGCAAGTTGTAAATTTTACTATCCTGTTTGGGCTTCTTTATCTGGTTGCCTATAAGCCTCTGATGAGGATATTTGATGAGCGCTCCAGGAGGGTTAAGGAGAGTATAGAGCAGGCAGAAGATATTAAGCAGCAGGCGGCAAGTGCTGAGGAAGATACTAAAAAGCGGATTGAAGAGGTTGGTAGAAAAGGGCAAGAAATAATAGCCAAGGCACTATCTGATGGAGAGGAGGTAAGGCGCCAAGCAAGGGAAGGGGCTGGGGTGGAGGCTGAAGCTATTATCGCTAAGGCACGTGTTGAGATACAGCGGGAGCGCGATGAGGTTATTGATGAGCTACATAAGGAGTTTGCCGAGTTAACCATAATGGCAGCCGGGAAAATCATTGACCGCTCATTAGACAAAGAAGCACACCGCCAGCTTATTGATAATGTGCTGAAGGAATCATCTACCTTTAAAAAGGGTTAGCCCTTGTATTAAGGAGGATGCTAATGGCTGATAGCATTTATATTAAGCGTTACGCGAGTGCAATATTTAACGTTGCTCTGAAAAAAAACCAATTAAGAAAATGGCAGTGTGACCTGAGAACTCTGGCTTGCTTGGCTAGAGATACTACACTCACCGGTTGGCTACAAGACCCTCGGGTTCAGTGTGAAGAGAAGATTAGAGTGCTATCTGAGCGATGTCCTCTACTGGACCCTCGAGCGATAAACGTAGCGTGTGTGCTAGCGAAGCAGAGCCAATTAGATATCATAGCTGATATTGCTAAAGGGTATACACGATTGGTGGATAAATACCTTGGCGAGGAGGGAGTTGAGGATGCAGAGGTTATATCTGCTATTCCACTAGATAATGAAGATAAGCTAATGATAGCCCAGCGTCTCACTGAAGTGTTTGGCAAGCCGATAGTACTCAAGCCTAAAGTAGATCCCACTATAATAGGTGGGCTTATAATTAAAGTTGGTGATGAGCTCATTGATGGTAGCATTCGCGGTAAACTGGAAGCTCTGAAAAGGGAGCTGGTTTCAGGATAGGATATAGTGAACAAGTTGGCTAGGAGGTGGGTTAATTGAAAACCAGGGGGAAAGATATCGTTTCTGCTATCAGCCAGCAGATTGAGCGGTTTGGCCCGGTGATAACCACAGTGGATGTAGGTACGGTGACCGAGGTTGGGGACGGTATCACCCGTGTCCATGGACTGGCAGCAGCCAAGTATAATGAACTAATTCAGTTCCCCGGTAACATTATGGGAATTGTTCTTACTCTGGAACAAGATAGCGTATCCGCAGTTATCCTCGGAGACGATTCCGGGATTAAAGAAGGCGATGAGGCACACTGCACTGGGCGTATCACTGAGGTGCCGGTTGGTGATGCTCTTATCGGCCGGGTGATTGACCCCTTGGGGCAGCCGTTAGATGGTAAGGGTAGCATAGAGAGTGAGCACGTTCGACCTTTAGAGCGTGTTGCCCCCAATGTTACCCTCCGTAAGTCGGTAGACACCCCGGTACAGACTGGTATTAAGGCGATAGATAGCATGATTCCAATAGGTCGTGGGCAGAGAGAACTCATCATCGGTGACCGGTCTACCGGGAAGACAGCTATTGTTATTGATACTATTATCAATCAAAAAGGTGGTGATTTAATCTGCATCTATGTTGCCATTGGTCAGAAAACATCCAAAGTAGCGCGGGTGGTCGCTGCTTTGGAAGCCTATGGAGCTATGGACTATACTATAGTAGTTGCCGCGGATGCCTCTGATCCGGTTGCCTTACAATACCTGGCTCCCTATTCTGGCTGTGCCATCGGTGAACAATTTATGGAGCAGGGTAAGGATGCCCTGGTTGTCTACGATGACCTTTCTAAACATGCCTGGGCATATCGTCAGATGTCGTTACTGTTGCGCCGTCCACCGGGGCGGGAGGCCTATCCCGGTGACGTCTTCTATCTACACAGTCGTTTGCTGGAGAGAGCTGCCAGGCTAAATGATGAGAATGGCGGTGGCTCCTTGACTGCTTTGCCTATTATTGAAACCCAGGCTGGTGATGTCGCCGCCTATATTCCAACTAATGTTATCTCAATTACTGATGGTCAGATTTATGTAGAAACAGACCTTTTCAACGCTGGAATTAGACCGGCGCTCAACGTTGGTTTATCAGTATCCCGGGTGGGCAGTGCTGCCCAGACTAAGGCGATGAAGAAGGTCGCCAGTAAGCTTAAGCTGGAGATGGCTCAATACCATGAGTTGGCCGCCTTTGCCCAGTTTGGTACTGCTGAACTAGATAAGGCTACCAGGGCTCAGATTGAGCGCGGTCAGCGAATTACCGAGGTCTTAAAACAGCGTGAGTTTGCTCCTGTGCCCCTGGAAAACCAGGTTATGATTCTGTATGCGGCTATCAATGGCTATCTTGATAGTATACCTATAGACAAGGTGGCTGCTTTTGAAACTGATTTTCGTCAGTTTGTGGCGGCTAGACATTCTGAGATAGGTAAGATTATTGTCCGGGAAAAAGACCTGAGTGAGGATACTGAGGCTGCCTTGAAGGCGGCTATTGCGGAGTTTAAAGAGGGCTTTGTTACCCAGTAGAGTATTTATGTGGGAGAGGTTAAAGGTTGGCTAATATCCGCATAATCCGTCGCCGAATAAAGGGGGTCCAGAGTACAGCCAAGATTACCAGGGCTATGGAGATGATTGCTGCCTCAAAGATGAGGCAGGCGCAGGAGCGAGGCCTAGCGGGGCGACCTTATTCAGAGAAGATATATCAAGTGATAGCAGACCTAGCGGCTCTACCTCGGGCAGGTGAGGTGGCACATCCTTTGCTACAGCGTCGACCGGTAACCAAGGTTGCTATAGTGCATATCACCCCTGACCGCGGTTTGTGTGGCGGGCTGGTGGCTAATATCAATCGGTACATAGCCAGCTTTATACTGGAGCAAAGCGTGCCGGTTAATATTATCGCTGTTGGCCGCAAGGGGCTTGATTTTATGAGGCGCTGCCAACAGCGTATCTATGCCGAGTTCACCGGGCTTGGCGATCGCCCCAGCCTACTTGATACACTACCCATCTCCCATATCGTTATTGATGACTTTAGTAGTGGTGCTGTTGATGAGGTTTATCTGGCTTATAGCCGGCTTGTTACCACGATGGTTCAGAAGCCAGTTCTTATAAAGATTATACCGGTTGAGCCGGCGGCTATCCCCGCGGCACAAAATGTAGAGTATATATATGAACCAGGTCCGGCTACGGTCTTGGAAGGTCTCTTGCCGCGTTTTGTCGAAATGGAGGTATATCATGCTATTCTGGAGTCCATTGCCAGTGAGCAGTCGGCCAGAATGGTGGCTATGCACAATGCTACCGAGAATGCTAGTGAGCTTATCGACGATTTAACGCTGATGTACAACAAGATACGTCAGGAGATGATTACCAGGGAGATTATGGACATTATGGGTGGGACTGTGGCTCTAGCCTAGGTATAGGAGGTTATTATGGTTACGGGCAAAGTAGCTCAGATTAAAGTAGCTCAGGTTGTAGGTTCGGTGGTTGATGTGCAGTTTCCCCCTGGAGAACTGCCGGCACTTTTTAATGCTCTTGAGATTCCAAGAGACGACTTAAAGATTGTGCTTGAAGTTCAGGGGCACATCAGCAATAACTGGGTAAGGTGCCTGTCCTTGGTACCGACAGATGGGCTAGAGCGTGGCGCTGAGGTTATAGATACTGGAGCACCGATTAAGGTGCCGGTGGGTAAAGCTACTCTGGGTCGGATTTTTAATGTTATGGGTCAACCGTTGGATGACCTTGGCGAGGTTGACGCTGACGACTATTGGTCCATTCATCGTGCACCGCCGCCATTTGACGAGCAGGAAACAACCACCCAGATGCTGGAGACAGGTATTAAGGTTATTGATCTTATTACTCCCTTTCCTAAGGGTGGCAAGGTAGGCGCTTTTGGCGGTGCCGGCGTCGGCAAGACAGTCATCATTATGGAGCTTATCCGCAATATTGCTACTGAGCATGGTGGTTTCTCCGTCTTTGCTGGTGTTGGCGAAAGGTCTCGTGAAGGCAATGACCTGTGGTTTGAGATGAGGCAGTCCGGGGTATTTGACAAGACGGTCTTGGTCTTTGGCCAGATGAATGAGCTGCCAGCGGTTCGTCTTCGTGTTGGGCTGACCGGGTTAACTATGGCAGAGTATTTCCGTGATGTTGAGCGCCAGGATGTTCTGCTGTTTATCGATAATATCTATCGCTATACCTTAGCTGGGATGGAAGTATCGGCTCTATTAGGACGAATGCCCTCGGCGGTAGGCTATCAGCCAACATTGGCTACAGAGATGGGCGAGTTACAAGAGAGGATTACCTCGACTAAGCTGGGCTCAATTACCTCTTTTCAAGCTATTTATGTTCCCGCTGATGATTATACTGATCCTGGAGTAGTCGCTACTTTCGGCCATCTTGACGCTGTTATCGCTCTAGAAAGGTCTCTGTCTGAGCAGGGCTTATATCCAGCAGTTGACCCGCTCTCCTCAACCTCCCGTATACTTTCCCCTAATGTTGTCGGGGATGAGCACTATAGGGTAGCTCGTGAAGTCCAGCGGGTGCTGCAGCGTTATAAGGACCTTCAGGATGTTATCGCCATTCTGGGTATGGAGGAGCTTAGTGAGGAGGACAAGCTTACCGTAACTCGAGCCCGTAAAATACAGAGATTCTTATCTCAACCAATGTTTGTTACTGAGGTTTTTACGGGAAGGCAGGGAAGGTATGTACCTGTAGGTGAGACAGTGCATGGCTTTAAGGAGATTTTAGAAGGTAAGCATGATGCCCTACCTGAGCAAGCCTTTTACATGGTGGGAACTATAGATGAGGTTGCGGAGGAGGCAAAGAGGCTGGGAGCCTAGATTTAATGTCTAGTATAAAGCTTGATATTGTTACCGCTGAGCGGGTGGTTTTTTCAGAGGATGTGGATATAGTTGTTGCTCCAGGTATCGAAGGTCAACTGGGAATCTTACCACATCATGCCCCTCTGATGACTATACTTGAGCCAGGCGAGCTAATAGCAAGGAAGGGCAGTGATGAATTCAGCTTAGTTGTTTCTGGTGGCTTTCTTGAGGTGCGACCTGACCGGGTTATAGTCCTGGCTGATGCTGCTGAGCGGGCTGAGGAGATTGATATAGCTCGGGCTGAAGAAGCTAAGCGCCGCGCTGAGCAGCAACTGGCTGAACGTCATGTGCCCACGGAATATATTGCTCGGCCTGATGCCGCACTACGACGTTCGCTGGCTCGCCTCAGAGTAGCGAAGAAGAGGAGAAGAAGAAGGCTAGGAGACCAGATTTAACTGGCTTTCTGATTTAAACTCAGTAATCCGTCAATAGCTTCTATAATCAGGCGTCTTTTATCAAGGTCAACGGATTTTATTACATCCTCAATGGCAGGGATAAGGATTTCTCCTTTAACACTGCTGACTATATAGTTATCATTACTGGCTGCTGTTATAATTTCGGTGATATTTCCTAATAGTTCACCTTGGGTTGTCCATACCTCTAGACCGATAATTTGAAAATGGTAATATTGGTCTTCAGCTAGAGACTTAAGTTGGCTATGATGTATTTCTATGGGTTGTCCCTTAAGCCTTTGAGCTTTTTCAATACCATCAATAGTGTTAAGCTTAATAATTGCCTTCCCCTTATGCCACTCAGTGCTGTCAATAGTCATAGGCTGACGCTTAATGTAAATCTGTGAACAAGGGGCGAAGCGCTGAGGGAAATCGGTTACTACCTCTACCTTTAGTTTACCCTCAATTCCAAAAGGAGCTAGAATTTTACCGATAGTTATAAATTCCGGCTCGGATGATTTCATCCCGATTCTGTGGTTGACTGAGTTATTTCTATATTATTTCCAGAGTAACTCTGGTGCCTTGCTTAGCTGCTTTTACCCTGATCAAGGTGCGTATGGACTCAGCCACTCGACCTTGCTTACCGATAACCCTCCCCTTATCCTCTTCGGCAACTTGCAATTTGATTACTATCCCCTCTTCAGTAGTTTCCTCAGTAACCACTACCTCATCTGGTAAATTGACAATTGATTTAGCGATGAATTCTACTATTTCTCTCATTTTTTCTCCTTAGTTAGCTTGAACTTTTCCATGATACCTAGCTTTGATAATAATCTGGCAGCAGTAGCTGTCGGCTGAGCCCCCTGCCTGAGCCAGTTTAGTGCTTTTTCTTCATCTATAACTACTGTTTCTGGGTCGGTTAAGGGATTATAGTGTCCTATAGTAGCAATGAATAACCCATCACGGGGGGCTCGAGCATCAGCTACTACAACCCTGTAACTCGGTTTTTTTTTGGCACCTACCCGTCGTAATCTAATCTTTACCATTCCTACTAGCCCCTTTTTTAATCTCGATATCTAGGCTATTATGCGCTATTAATGTATTAGCTGTCAATGGCAATTAGAATTTGGAGTTGTAAGCCCTCATATCATGACTTCAGTGAGACCTTTTCGAATCATCATCACGGCTATAGCTGCTAAAAGTAGACTGGCTATTTGGGACGACGCTCGAAGTCCTTGCTCTCGCAACAGGCGGGCTACCCTGTTGGCCTGGGCAAAGACAAGCCAGGCAAATGCCAGATTAAGTAAAAAAGAAAGTACCACCGCCAGTACAGAATACTGTTGGGTGAGAAGGAGTAATGTGGTCAGAACTGCCGGTCCCACCACTAGCGGCGTTCCTATAGGTACCACCCCTACCATCTCCTTGGAAACGCTTGGTTGAAGTTCTACTAATTTGCCGGTTATTAAATGCCTGATAGCCAGAACTAGAAGAACCAGCCCTCCAGCTACCAAAAAGTCGCCAATGGCAATACCAAGTACAAAAAATATACCCTTTCCAATACCGACAAATACCAAACCCAGTGCGAAAGCAGTAAGCATGGCGTAGCGGATTGTTCTTGGCCGTTCTGCGGGGTTCATATCCTGAGTCAAGGATAAAATGAAAGGCAAGAGGCCGATAGCATCAACAGCTATAAAAAGGGGGATAAAGCTTAACCCGACATCTTTAATAAAGTTGAGAAATGAACTAGCCATTTAGCGTTGACTGAGAATCTTCTTCCTAGCCCTCCGTTACATAACATTTTCTATTAGATTATCTTCACCTGTACCCATAACTCACTACAATGCTTATCCATATAGTGGTTTCATCAATAGCAGAGGACGATAAACTTGTCTCTGCTGTGTCATTGCCTTAACTCACTCCTAATTAGTCTTAGTCTCCCTGGGGCCTTCCAGGTCCCATCCTTAGCCTCAGCCGGGTTTTATCACCTCGACTTCTAACTCCTCACTCACCTCACCGCCTCTACCATCAGCTACGGTAACCGTGATAATATAGGTCCCGCAAACGTTAGGTGCTGTCCAGGTAACAGTAGCGCCTTCTCCGGAAATATTCCCTCGAGTCGTTGACCACAAGTAGCTAAGTTCGTCTTCATCCGGGTCAGAGGCAACACACTCGATAGTACTGGTCTTACCTTCTCTAACCGGCGATGGCTTAGCCGTCAGACTTTCAATAATCGGAGGATAATTGATAATTGCATCAATGGTTAGTTGTGCCGTGTCTTCGCCGCCTCTACCATCTGTTACTTCAACAGTGATAGTGTAAGCACCAATTTCCTCGGGAGCAACCCAGGTGACAATAGCCCCTTCTCCTGAGAAATTCCCTCCACTTGCTGACCAGGTATAGCTTAGTTCATCGCCATCTTGGTCTGAGGCAGCACACCTAACCAGACAGCCACTAGAAGTACTGACCTGTTCTACATCGGCGGTAAGGCTAGAGATAACTGGTGGTTGATTAAAAAGAGCACAGCCACTAATAAGAAGGATAGCTACAATTGGGATTGTTAAGCGAGATAGCCACTTCAACTGACTACGAATTTGTCTTATCATATATTCTGCCCTCCTTTGAGTTTAATAAACTATGGTCGAAAGCCCAAAAAGCTGCTGGGGTGCAATTTGGCCAAACCCTAGCTTATAGACTAGCTGTGTTAGATATGAATGTCAACTTTCCTTTTTACGGTTAGTGGCAATATATCTTCTCCCTGCCAATCTCGCTAAAATGCGGTTGTCAGAAGGTTATATAGGGGCTATAATCTGGGTAGTGAAAATTAATAGATTGCACAGTTGGCAGGTTAGCACGGCTCAGGCTTTAGATATACAGCGTAGGTTGGCAAAACAGGTATCTAGAAACAGTGAGGTCACTGCTCCCCATTTTATAGCTGGTGTGGATATATCAGTAGGAAAGGCACCGGGGGTGGCTATCGCGGCTGTGGTTGTCTTGAGCTATCCCGAACTTAGATTGGTGGAAACGAAGGTAGTTCAGGGAAAGCTTGATTTCCCTTATATCCCTGGGCTGCTCTCGTTCAGAGAGTCGCCATTAACCTTGACTGCTTGTCAAGAGCTTACTATAACCCCAGACCTCATTCTGGTTGATGGTCAGGGAATTGCTCACCCCCGCCGATTCGGTCTTGCCTCCCACTTGGGGCTCTTTTTAAATACACCAACAATTGGCTGTGCTAAATCCCGGCTATGTGGTCAATACGAGGAACCTGGCGTTGAGCCAGGTAGCTATGCTGAATTAATAGATAAGGGTGAGACTATAGGTATGGCTCTACGAACCAAGCTTGGAGTAAAGCCTATTTATGTTTCTATTGGTCATAAGATTGACCTTCAAACTGCTATTCACTGGGTTATGAAGTGCTGCCGTGGTTACCGTATACCCGAGCCTACCCGCCTCGCCCATCTGGCAGCGGGAGAAAATCTAAAACAAGAAAAGGATAATCGGGTGTTTGAGACAGGCTATCAAGGAAATTTTTTAAGTAGAAAATGTGGAGAGGATAAATGCAAGATTCAAGGGAAATACTAGAGGATTTACAAGTTAGAATCTCAAAGGCACTGGTGCATCTTTGACATTGCTACTAGAGAAAAGGAAATCTCCCAGCTAGAAAAACAGTCAGCTCAACCTGACTTTTGGTTAGACCAGGTTAAAGCGCAGAATGTTATGCGTCTCTTGTCCGAGCAGAAGAAGGTAGTTGAGAGGTGGCGGGAGCTGGAGAAAAGAGTGGAGAGTATTGCTAGAGACATTTCACTAGCGGAAGAGGATTCATTCTTTAGGGAGGTGATCGAGTCTGAGCTTGAGGCGGTAGCTTCCAGTCTTGATGAGGTGGAACTAGAGACGGCTCTTGGGGGTGAGTATGATGTTAGAAACGCTATCCTGGCAATTCACGCCGGAGCTGGAGGCACAGAGTCTCAAGACTGGGTGCAGATATTACTGAGGATGTACCTGCGCCTGGCTGAGCGGCGTGGTTACAGGGCTGAGATATTAGATATTTCCCCAGGCGATGAGGCCGGGATAAAGAGTGTGATTATTGAAATTAGGGGTGATTACGCCTGTGGCTACTTAAAATCAGAGCATGGTGTTCATCGCCTGGTTCGTCTTTCCCCCTTTAATGCTGACCACGCTCGGCATACATCCTTTGCCTTGGTAGAGGTTATGCCCCAAGCTGAAGCAGATGTTGATGTTAAGGTAGACCCTGAGGATTTGAGGGTTGATGTGTTCAGGTCAAGCGGACCAGGTGGACAGCATATGCAGAAGACAAGCAGTGCCGTCAGAGTAACTCATCTTCCCACAGGACTGGTGGCTATCTGTCAGAGTGAGCGTTCTCAGTACCAGAACAAAGAAATTGCGTTAAAAATACTTCAAGCTCGCCTGCTGGAGTTAGAGTTGGCTAGGAGAGCTGAGGAAAGAGCCAGGCTCAAAGGGAAGCACATTGCTGCTGGCTGGGGCAACCAGATTAGGAGCTATGTCCTGCATCCGTATAAGATGGTAAAAGACCACAGGACTGGTTATGAAACAAGCGATACTGATGCTGTATTAGATGGGGAGTTGGATGGCTTCATAACCGCCTACCTTAGGTCTATTGTAGGTGAAGAAGGATGATTAAGAAAACCAGCCTATTAGCCTTAGTTTTTTGTCTGCTCTTGATTTTATTAAGCCCTGGTTTGGTTCAAGCCCAGGATGAGTTGGTAATACTAGATAGCTCTGCCGGGGTGGAGTTTCCTTCCGGGCTTATTTTTAATTTGTCAGCCGAGAGCGGTGTCAATGTTACTGATATTCGCCTTCTTTACACTGTTGACCGGGT
>JAIWFK010000001.1:16897-24296 GCA_048631695.1 Calditrichales bacterium | reverse complement strand
CCTGGTAACGATAGATTCTGATGTTAGCGATATGCAGAATGTAAAGGACGAAATCTTTCGTAATATTACTATGGGAAATGTTCCTGATCTACCGAGCGAAATTAAGGAAATACAAATAATCGATATGAACCCAAAACTTAAAGAGATCTTCAAAATTGCAGTTTTTCCGAAAGACACTGCCTAAGTTCGGTTGCCTCTGAATCAGGATAGTGGTCAATGGCAATAGTATTATAGATTTCCTTTACCCCCGGTGGGGGCATAAACGGGTTAGTGCTGACACTAAAGTCAATAACCTCATCAGGATTAAGCCCCAAAGATATTAACTCAGCCCAATTTGGCCCACCATGAGGACAGGCTTCCAGGTTCTCCACCTCCGGGTTAGGTCGTAACGGCAAAGTGAATTCCCCCCGCTATAAAACATATCAAGACCCAGGCCAGCACCGCTACTTGCACTAGCTTTAACGCAGCATCAAGAGTTTCTGGCACTAGAAGGGCGTTTGAATTGCCCAATCTATAATGCCCCACCTTTTCCAACTGCACATTGAGTCCACCAGCCATAGCTGCTATAGGCCAACCAGCGTTGGGACTCTCAGTTTTAGAATGCTCACCGAGTAAAACCCGCCACGAGGTTTGCGTAGCTCTTCTCGATAAAAAAGTGGCTAAAGCCAATAGTAACGCCGTGAGTCTGGCTGGTATAAAATTAAGCACATCATCCAACTTGCTGGCAAACTTACCTAAGTACTCGTACTTCCCATGATAGCCTACCATAGCATCCAGGGTATTAACTACCCGATAGGCAATAGCTCCTAGGACACCAAAGAGTCCTGGAACACCGAAGAGCAAAGGGAGTAAAAAATAAAAGATGGGCGCAACAAAGCTATCACAGGTGCTCTCTGCTACCGACTCTACGGTAGCCGATACTAGCAATGGCTTTGGCAAACTCTGGGTATCTCGACTAACCAATGAGCACAGCTCACAGCGTGCTTCATCCAGTCTCTCCCTCATCAGAAGCCTCTTGACTCTGTGCGCTACCTGCCACAGTTCCCTCAGGGAAAAGGTGGATTTAAGAAGAACAGCCCCCACAATAACGTACACCACAAAGTTAAGGCTCTTCAAATACAAGAGCGCAAAATACACAGGGGCTGCGAACAGCCCTATAATGGTCAGGGTTATCGCGAACCCGTAAAGAAACTGAACAAATGGGTAACGTCCAACATTAACCCTTTCCAAGAGTGAAATAACCTTTCCCATCCATACCACAGGGTGTATGAAACGAGACGGTTCACCCAAAGCTAAATCAATAACTAGCGCTAAGGATAGTATTAATAGTATATCCACGATTTCTTAAGTTCCGAACTATAGAAATATTAACTGTTTATCGCTTAGAAATCCACCTTTAATGGCCTTAATCAGAAACGTTGCGCCTCTTTTTAATGGCATCAATAGTGGCTCGTGTAACCGCTCGTGCCGTTATCTCACCTATTTTTGTGTGTCCACCAACATAGGTGTGTTTGTTACCCCTCCCTGATACCACCACAATCTGGTCAGTACCAGTGCCTGTTGCCTGCCAGTCGGAATTATAAGAGCTTCTTATATTCAACTCCTGCAAGGCAATAACTTTGGCTTCAGTTATGGTAATGAATGAAGAGGCTAAGGCAGCCTGGTCAAGTGAGGCATTAGTAAGCACAATTATATTTATGGTTCCTACCTTTTCAAATTGTCCATTCCGCTCAATGGTACTTGCCCTGTCTTCTCCTATCCTCATAGCATTTGTTTTAACCCCAGCAGTAACGAAAGCCAGTGCCCAAAGCTCTTCATAAACCTCCTCTACCCAGGCTAGATGCTCCATATTTACACCAGTAGATAAAACGGCCACCTTACCTGGGGGTAGGTTAAGTTCAATAAGAACTTGTCTCAGGACTTCTCCAAAGTAGGTTTCCCAGTCACGATATCGTTCGTGCAGTGACTCACAAAGAGACTTGGGAAGATGAAAATTACAAACCGCCTCTACCTCTTTGAACCCCTGCCGCCCGCCTAAGGCACTCCAGGCTTCTGGTAGATAAAGAGCCAGAGCATTGGCTGGGATTCCCCAAACCTGGTGACTAACAATTTCTGCTTTGACTCCGTGGAATTCTCCTAGCTCTTGCCTTATTATACCCTTAGCCATTTCCATAGATAAGCTCCTATCCCACTTGAAAGAGGTTTAATATACCATGGCACCGGCACGAAGTGCCAATGGCTAACGAATAGGGTGGTGTGAGACTCGCCAGATATTTCAATGTCTTTTTAACCTCTTCACCTGGTACTCCTCCCACTCCTTCAAATTGACGGCTTCTAAAAACCTTATAGTAATCAACTGCCTCAGAGACTGAGAATTCAAGGAGTCTGTACATAGAAGCAGGCCTCTTGCGTTTTGTTACCGGGCATACCCCAAGCTGAGAACAGCCATCCTCACACCTCATCCCCTCCATCATATAACTGGATACGACAACCCCAGACTTCTCATCGGCGCTCAGGATTAATCGGTGAGGTAAACCAGCCAAAACATCCGTTAACAAGCCTCCGCCACTAGCTAATTTAAGCCCTTTTGCCGTTAACCAACTCTTGACCAACCAACCGAGTGCATTCCCCGGGACAGCAGGAATAATCCATTGCGGTACCTCTCCTTCCAATATGCCGAACAGGATTTCCATGGCATCACCAACTATGAGCGATACTTGTCCCGCTTCCAAAGTTGATTGTTCAGTTAATACAACATCGACTATTTCTCTAGCAGCGCAATCTAGATTTGTATCTATAATCAATGTCCTGGCCTTATATTCCTTGCCGAGACTGGCTGCCTTGACCCCGAAATAGCCTCCACCAAGACTAACTATAAGATCCCCTTCATTGATAACGGCAGATTTCACGATTATCCTCCTTTGCACATTCCAGTCAGCGATTTGAAGATTTTAGGGTGTATAACACAAGGCAGTTCAGGCCAAGCTAAATCACTAACCAAAGATAGAGACAATAGAAGTAGAATTTCCACAACCGTTAAAATACACCCCTTTCTATCGTATCTCTGGAGTTGGCATGTTTACTATTGCCTGCCTTGAGTAGGACAGCAGGAAGACCATTTGCCGGATGGGTATATACACACCCATCAGTTCCATAGACTTCCTTGATGTTCTGGGAATTGATAACCTCCACTGGTGTCCCTTGGGCATGAACCTTTCCGTTATTTATCAGGATTAATCGGTCACAGTATTGTGAGGCAAGGTTTAGGTCATGAAGGGCAATCACAACCATCAAATTATTTTCCAGGCACAAGTTCTTAATCAGATCAAGGATTTCAATCTGATGCCTGATATCTAAATTGGCTGTCGGTTCATCTAAAAGGATTGACTTCGGCTCCTGAGCTAAGGCACGAGCCACGACTACACGCTGTATCTCCCCACCGGAAAGCTCGCATACTATTCGTTCGGCGAGTGGCTGGGTTGATGTCCTCGCCATAGCCTGCCAAGTGATAGCCATATCTTTCGCACTTTCATACTGAAGAAGTCCAAGGTGGGGATTCCTCCCCATGAGCACTATCTCAAAGGCGGTAAAGGCGCTGGGAAGGATTGACATCTGAGGAACTACCCCGATCAAGCGGGCTAAGTCTCCCCTTCGCATCTTGAATACATCTTTACCATCTAAGAATATCTTCCCCGAGCGTAGTGATATAACGCGGCTTATAGCCTTGATAATGGTTGACTTACCAGAGCCGTTCGGTCCGATAAGCCCCACCATCTCCCCAGGCATCACTTGAAAGGTCACATCCTTCACCACCATGGTATGACCGTAGGCAACTTCGACATTTTGAAGTTCTAGTTTAATCATTTTAGGCTATCCTTAGAAAAAAACTGCTCTTTTCTTGCGCCGCAATAAGTAAAGGAAGAAGGGCGCTCCACAGATGGCAGTGATTACCCCTATCGGTATCTCCGTAGGTGCTAGAGCGGTGCGTGCTACAAGGTCGGCGAGAATTAGGAAGACGGCACCGGTAAGGACAGACAAGGGTAATAGAAAACGATAATCCGCTCCCCAAACCATGCGCACGGCATGAGGTATGATAATGCCAACAAATCCGATAGTTCCTACGAAAGAAACAGCGGCAGCAGTAATCAGGGTAGCAGCAACAAGAAGAATAAGCTTGACCTTTTCTACATTGATTCCTAGCTGTTGAGCCTGCTCCTCGGTAAGCTGCATTACATTAAGCGAGCGAGAGTAAAGCAAAATGATGACTACCCCCACCAGTATATAGGGAATAACAACCTTTACCTCCGTCCACTCGCTTAAGGAGAAACTACCCATAAGCCAAAATAGAATTCCGTGCATCTTCTCACCACTGGTGATTATCAGGTAAGAAACAATTGACCCCCAAAGAGCTCCCAAAGCCACACCGGCTAGGATAAGGGTGGTCACGGGCAGGGTCTTGCCTACCCGAGCCAGATTATAAACAATGGCTACGCTAAACAGCGCCCCGGCGAAGGCAAGCAGGGGAATAATTCCAAACCCCATTCCCTGCCAGTTGAATGGGAGTAAGAAGCCAATGACTGCTCCTAGCGATGCTCCTTGAGCCACGCCGATAAGATAAGGGTCAGCTAATGGGTTGCGAAACAGCCCCTGATAAGTAGCTCCAGCTACAGCTAGGGCAGCACCGACAAGACCTGCCAGTATCACCCTGGGCAATCGTATGTCCAGAATTATGGTCTCTGTAGTGCTCGGCCAGGTAGGAGTTATGTCAACCAAGGGCAATTTCGAAAGTAGAGTGCCGAATACGGCTGAGAAAGGAATTTGAACACTACCAAAAGTGGTGGCAAATCCCACTACCACCGTAAGCAAGATGAGAAGTCCTAAAATACCATATATGCGACCACGCCAGTGAGGCAGATGGATTGGTATAGCTTGCCCCGTAAAAGATGGTTTAAGTTGCTCTAAAGCCATGGTCAAAAAACCCTTATGAACTCAGATTTCAGGTCCTCATTTCCCTTCAAGCAAGAGACACCAGCGAGATGCCTTCCAGCTACGCTTACCGCTTCTTCCATCTCCTCAATCCCTCAAGCAGGAAATATTTTTACAATTACTATCTGGCTATACACAGGGTCGGTGTAGCGTCCCTGTGTTACCTATTAAGTTCGGTTATTCAACTGAACTGAATATTTCTGGATGAATGCACTTGGCAAACAATTCTAGTGCCTCTACTATCCGCGGTCCGGCGCGACCAGACAAGTCGGTAGGTACTGTATATACTCGGTTGTTAATGCGAGCATCTACACCCGCTAATCTCGGCTCATTCAGGGCAAACTGAAGAGGCTTGTCCCCACCTGTGCCCATACCAGCGCCGGTAATTATCACCTGGGGATTGGCTACAATAACTGTCTCTAAACTAACTGACACATGACCACCAGTGAGGTCTTGGAAAATGTTTATTCCACCTGCCTTTACAATTAGCTCCTCATGCCAGGTATCTCCACCAGCTGTCATTAAGGGGTCATCCCAGGTCATGTAAAAAACTCTCAGTCTTTGAGACTGTGGCAGATCATCCGTCTTGTCAGTTACCGCCTTAATTCGGTTACTGATCTCGGTCACCAACTGGAAAGCCTCCTCCTCTTGCCCAGTAATCTCTCCAACCAGGGTGATAGCTTCCAATATCTCATCAAAGCTTCTTGGGTCTACAGCGAAAACAGTCAGCCCCCTTCCCTCAAGCGCTGGAATGATTTCCGCTTCATGGCGTTGGGCAGCCAATATCAGGTCTGGAGAAAGGGCGACCACTTCCTCTATATTCGGCGTGCTAAAACCACCTATTTTAGGCTTCTCTTGAGCCTCTGGTGGATAATCGCAAAAGTCAGTCACCCCTACTAGTTTATCACCCAACCCCAAAGCAAATAGTATCTCAGTATTACTTGGGGCAAGAGAAATAATTCTTTCCGGGAATTTCTCTAATTTGACCACCCTGCCCATTTGGTCTTCCACTTCTATTTGAAATGATACCGTATCTTCGTCAGGCGGCGCGCAAGCCATAATTAGGCTCACTAGCATAGCTAGAATCAAATGAAGCGTCCCTAATCTCCACAGTTTGCTTCTTATTTTTTCACCTCCGTTACAAAATTGGCAAATAAAAACCCTCACTTAAAGGTTGAGGGTAAATAGAATCCAATAAAAGGTCCTACCCCTCCCCTGCGGAGTAATGTAGGATACTCAAAGGCTGGCGTTCTGGCTTCTCGCTTCAGGCGAGTCACAGTGGCGCGGCCGCGTCGGATTTCCACCGATTTGCTCTCCACTTATACCCTCGCTCACGCTCAGGCACCTCTGGGCTACTTATTCAATTTTATATTAGTTTATTCAAGTTAAACTTAGCATATCAGAATTGAGCAGAAAATGCAAGCTGTATTTTCTAATAAACCCTGCTTCAGACTATAATTTGCTCTATAAAAGATGGTTTAAGTTAATACCAGCTTATAATTAAAAAACCCTCAACACCTCAAATTTCACCTCTGCGTTTCCCGCTAAATAGTTGACATTAGGAAGATGCCTTTTAGCTCTTGTGGCTGCCTCTTCTACCTCCTCGGGGGCTGGTTGTCGCCATGGGTTATCGCCAACCGGAATATAGGCATTTATTACATACGGAATGCCTTCGTTGACCTCAGCTATGAACTTAGCGATGTTCTCAATTTCTAAAGAGTCAATATATTCAGGAATAAAAATACTCTGGACTCCTAATTTTGCTCCCAACTGGTTAAGCCTGATGAAGTTGTTCAGTACTGTTTTATTGGATTTCCCGGTGTATTGGCGATAGAGACTTTCGGTAACTGCTGGTATGCCAAATACTACCTTGTCTATGTGCTCAAGGTCGGCAAGTTTAAACCCGTTGGTGAAGAGAATGTTATGACTTCCGAATTTCTTATGCAGAAACTCAGCCAGTTGAGGCAACTGAGGGTCAAGGGTAGGTTCAGCCCCGGTGAAGATAACCATCCTTATCTCTAGCTTCCCTAAAATCTCCACAACTTCTTCGAAATCTAAAAACTTTTGTGGTGTTTGAGGGATTTTCCTTTCTTTAGTGAAAAGAGCATCTTTGGTCTCTCCAAGGTGGGGGTCATATATCTCTTGCTTGAGCACACAACCCCGGCATTTTAAATTGCAACCCCATAAGTAAATATGAGCGGTTTTAACATCCGGGGCATAGGCTATATGATAGATATTCATTATGTCTCCTTTAGCTTGGTATATCAGAATTGAGGAAAAAACGCAAGTTAATTATCAACGGCTGATTAACTTGATATTTCAGGTCAAACCGATTAACATTGAGGTCATTGTCGAAGGTAGGTGATGGAAAACATATCTCTTTTAGGCGCCTTTATCGCCGGGTTGGCATCTT
>JAIWFK010000001.1:0-16887 GCA_048631695.1 Calditrichales bacterium | reverse complement strand
TCTTTTCACCCTGCGTGCTGCCTCTAGTGCCAGTATATCTCGCTAGCCTAGCTGGGCCTGGAATATTTGAGGCTGAAGTCAATAGAAGCCGTCTTCCTATATTCCTTCATTCGCTTAGCTTTGTTATCGGGTTCTCCATAGTCTTTATTTTTATGGGAGTCAGTGCCGGTCTGCTAGGATTTGCCATCGGCCCTCACCTGGAGCTAATGCGCAATATAGCTGGCAGCGTGCTTATAGCCTTTGGCTTGTTCATGTTGGCTGCCCTTAAAATTCCTTGGTTAAATTATGAAAAGCGTCTATCCGCATCACCGGGCAATACTACCGGCTACCTGCGCTCCTTTCTAATCGGAGCTATTTTCCCTGTAGCCTGGATTCCTTGCACTGGTCCGTTACTAGGAAGTATCCTGACTCTTGCTGGGGCTTCTGAGACAGCCTGGAGCGGTGCTTACCTGCTAGCTATCTATTCTTTGGGATTGGGGCTTCCCTTTCTAATTGTAGGAGCCGCCTTTGATTCCATTACACCCTTAATAAAGCGTATCAATCGTTATTCTAGTGTAGTCTATATCGTCAGTGGTGCGCTGCTTATAGCTATAGGTATACTTATCCTAACTAATAATCTGACTTTGTTTTATATATGATTTAAAGGTAAAATTATGCTCAGTGGTTAATTATGAATAAAATGCTAAAAGTAATATTAGTAATAATACTGGTGCCAGGGCTGTTAATAACTGGTTGCTCGGACAACCCTAACCAGGTGGCTCAAGTAGGCATACCAGCACCCGACTTCCAGTATCAGGATGCTGATGGACAATCTTTTTCCCTCAGTGACCTTAGGGGGAACCCGGTGTTAATTAACTTCTGGGCAACGTGGTGTTCCCCTTGCCGTATAGAAATGCCCTATCTACAGCAAATATATGATAGATTTTCAGGCAAAGGGCTGGTGCTGCTGGCTATTAATAATGGTGAGAGCTCTTCCCGAGTGGGGGAGTTTATGCAAAGCCAGGGTTTTTCCTTTCCAGTGTTACTGGATATAAGAGGGAGCATAGCCCAAAGTTATAATATCGTAGGCCTCCCTACCACCTTCTATATTGATAAAGATGGCATAATTCAAGATATGAAAGTTGGTGCCTTTCGTAGTGTGGCAGAAATAGAGAATGGACTTAGTAAAATTATGCCATAGTTAATTCATTTGTTGAGAGGAGGTTAGACATGAGTGATGTTTTGGATGAAGCCTATGCAGTAGTCCAGTGCAAGGAGTGCCCATGGTATAAATCCTGTGTGATGCCAATGAGGTTCACGGCTGATGATATCCGACGACAGCTAGAGTCATCAGCACCGGGAATGAATATTTCGCAACAGGCTGACCTTGGCATACAAAACCTTTTATCAAGCATGGCAACTGCTGCTCAGAACTCGTTACTCGAGGGTTGTCCTATTTTCATTGAACGCCTCCGTGCCAATCCCAAACTTGCTCAGGGCCTGAAGCAAATAATGCAAAACTGGGGTAAAGAGGAATAGCAGGCAGGAACGGTGGTGGTAATTATAGGGATAACTCCTAAAGTATATTAGCTTAGGAAGGGTAAAATGTTGGAAGCCATTTGATACATAATACTTATTGGGCTATACATTTAAGCTAGAGTGAGGAGGCAAACAATGGCTAACGAGCTATCTCCAGAGCAAATAAGAAAAAGGTGTGACCCCTCGGTATTTAATTGCAATTCAACCGAGGAGTTAGAGCCTATAGAAAGTATTATTGGTCAGGATAGAGCCCTCAGCGCTCTAAGATTTGGACTCAACATCCCGAAACCAGGCTTTAACATTTTCGTTTCAGGGCCGGCAGGAACTGGCAGAACTACGGCGATTAAGTCCTTCCTGGAAGCACTGGCTGCCAAGAAGGAAACGCCGTCAGACTGGTGTTACGTACACAACTTTCGTGATCCATATTGCCCTAGAGCATTAAGGGTGCCAGCCGGCATGGGGCAAGGTATACAAAAGGACTTGAAACGCACTATAGATAATGTGCAGCGAAGCATTGCCCATGCCTTTTCCAGTAAGGAATATACTGACCGGCAGAATGAAATAACCGAGGGTCTAAAGAAAAGGAAAGTAGCAGTATTTGACGCTCTTAAGAAAAAAGCCAGAGATAATAGGCTTCTGCTGCAAACTACACAGCTAGGGCTAATTCTTATACCAGCGTCTAACGGTGAACCAATGGATGAGGAGGAGTATAAAAAGTTAAGCACCAAAGATAAAGAGGTGTTGGAAGAGAAGCGAAAGGAATTAACCAGGGAGGTACAGGAGCAAAATGCCAAAGCGAAAAGCGAGGACCGTGCTGTTGAGAAACAGTTGGAAGATATCGACCGTGAGGTAGCCGGTTACGCCATTGGCTACCTGTTTGAAGAGCTAAACAATAAGTACAGCCAGCTTACGCAGGTAGTTGATCACTTGAATGAGGTTGAACATGATGTTATTGAGCACTTTGAGCAGTTCAAGTTAGAATCGCAAGCCTCAGATTCAGATCCCATGGCAGCCATGAGAGGAATGGCTAGAGAACAGGCTCTTAGAAAGTATGAGGTTAATGTTCTGGTTGATAACTCGGAGCTAAAAGGAGCCCCGGTGATTCTGGAATTTAATCCTACCTTTATCAATCTTTTTGGGCGTATTGAGAAGGAAACCCAGTTTGGAGCTTTATATACTGATTTAACTATGATTAAAAGTGGTTCTCTACATCGAGCTAACGGTGGCTATTTGGTGGTTAGTGTTGAGAATCTCCTTACTAACTATCAGTCTTGGGAAGGCTTGAAAAGAATCCTCCGCGATGAGAATCTTGTTATTGAAGAGATAGGTGAAAGGCTCGGTTTTATAACGACAAAGAGCCTAAGGCCACAACCTATCCCATTGGATGTTAAGGTAGTAGTTATCGGGGAGCCATTATTTTACTATTTGTTATTACGGCTGGATTTAGAGTTCAAGGAGTTATTCAAGGTTAAGGCTGATTTCGATAGTCGGATGGGTAAGACGGAGGCTAACCTGAAAGACTACGCATCTGTCATTTGCCGGATGTGTATAAGGGAAAACCTAAAACACCTAAAGAATGATGCTTTAGCTAAAATTATCGAGCATAGCTCACGACTGGCTGGCGACCAAGAAAAGCTGTCCACATTATTTGCCGATATAGCTGATATTATCCGTGAGGCTGACTTCTGGGCGGGGGAGGAGGGGGTATCACTTATAGAAGCCAAGCACATAGAGAAGGCAATAGAACAGAGAGTGTATCGCTCAAATCTTATCCAGCAGCGCATCAACGAGATGATAGATAAGGGTATTATTATTATAGATACTGAGGGGGAAATTGTAGGGCAGGTAAATGGTCTATCGGTATTAGACCTAGGCGATTTTGCCTTTGGCAAGCCAACTCGTATAACCGCCAGCGTCGGCGTTGGTAAGGAGGGACTAATTGACATTGAGAGAGAATCTAAGTTAGGAGGCCGTCTTCACACCAAGGGAGTTATGATATTGAACGGCTATATAACTCAAAAATATGTTCGCGATATTCCATTGTCGCTGTCAGCTCGCCTCGTATTTGAACAAAGCTATGAGGAAGTAGAAGGGGACAGTGCATCAAGTACAGAACTCTACACCCTCCTATCTCGACTGTCGAATGTGCCAGTAAAGCAATATATTGCTGTTACCGGTTCGGTTAACCAAAAGGGAGAGGTGCAAGCTATTGGTGGCCTAAACGAAAAAATTGAAGGTTTCTTTGAGATATGCCAGGCTAAAGGCTTTAATGGAAAACAGGGAGTCCTCATTCCTGCCAGTAATGCCAGGCATTTAATGCTTAAAGAGGAGGTAGTGGAGTCAGTTAAGGCAGGGAACTTCCATATTTATCCAGTAAGCACTATTGATGAAGGGATTGAAGTGCTCACTGGGCTAAAGGCAGGCCAATGTCTAGAAGATGGTAGCTTTGAGCCGGATTCGGTTAATGATAGAGTCCAAAAGCGTCTAGCAACTCTAGCTGAGAGATTAAGAGACTTTACCAGAGGCGAAGAGAAAACAACACAGTGATAATAACGACTCCCAGAACCATAATCATATACTTGAAAAGGGAGTGGAAGCAATTAGCTAGCAGTTAGCTAATGTATTGGTATATCTTTACAGGTAATAGTGAACCTTCCAGACAATTCCTGAACTTTTATTCGAGAAGAAAGAGCGAACTTCTATCATTCATAATGATTACAGATATCACTTCTCCGCAAGCCATGAATTCTCATTGCAGTTCATCCTCAGACACCACGAGAGATAAGCCATCCATATAGATACTAATAATGCCCATCTTTCTTTGGTGATTGGGTTAGACCTGCCCAGTTGTTTGTCAGCAAAGCCTAAACTAGTGGTTCTTCGAGGTTATGTATCTTTTAGATGTCTTAAGCAGAAATAAATGAAGAGGGAACTTAATATCTTCTCTGTCTTCCTCCGCTAAACCCGCCGCCTCTGTTATCAGAGCGAGGTCTAGCCGCATTAACATTAAGCGTCCGTTCCTTTAGTGTTTTTCCGTTGAGGCCAGTAATTGCAGCTTGACCTTCAGACACTGATGCCATTTCAACAAACCCGAATCCCTTGGCTCGCCCACTATACTTGTCTATTATAATGTTTACCGACGTCACTTCTCCAAAAGCCCCAAATTCTTGCCGTAATTCTTCCTCAGTTACCTCATAGGATAAGTTACCCACATATATATTCATATTTATGTTCCTTTCGCTTAGTCTCGCAACCCTTCGCTGAAGGTCTCCCCAACATATCAAGTACCCAATCAGAGCATGACCACAATCATTAGTTTATTGGTTGCTTTCTGATTTACCCGTAGCGGCGCCTTCGTCTGGCACTCTTTTGCGCTTTTATGCGTGCCATCTCTCCCTTGGATAGAAAATGACGATGGGACTTTGCCTCCCGCAGAACTCCACTCATCTGCACCATCCTCTGAAAACGCCGTAACAAAGAATCTTGGGATTCACCCTCACGTATTGAAACTTGCAATGACATAACGCATCAATAATTTCTAGTAACATGCATAGGCCAAGTATTCCCCAGCCTATGCATGCTCTTAAGATTACTCCGGTACTATCTACTCATTCTGACTTTACTGTAGCACTCACTACAATAGACCGGTCTACCATCACTAGGCTTAAAAGGTACTTCGGTGTCTTTGCCGCACTCGGCGCATACTGCCGGAAACATCTGGCGTCTGGAGCCATAGTCGCTGTTTCCATAACGCTCTGCCTTCCTTGCCTGACGGCAAGACGGACAGCGCTTTGGCTCATTAGTATAGCCCTTAGATTGGAAAAACTCTTGTTCCTCAGCGCTGAAAGTAAATGTAGCCCCACAATCTGAACACTGGATCGACTTGTCCTGAAAACTCATTGGATGACCTCCTCTCTTCTGTATTTTAGTTAGAGTTCCGGTCATCCAAAACTTAGGGGAAATCTGAAGTGATTAAATTATGTAACAACCTAAACTTAAACTACTAGATACATCATACACTAAAATAATCTATTTTGCAAATAAATTGCCTGACCCTGTTAATTAGAAGAACGCCACAACTGAAATCCACTGATTTTTACTGGATACTGGTGACGTGATTTATCGCTTACTACGGCATAGTACATCGCTCAATTACTAGCAGTCTAACGACCTTTATAATATCCAACTAGCTATGGATAAAGTCAGTTCAAGCCGAGGCTGAGAACCCTTAGCAACATGTTCCAAGCCATAGTGGGCATTCTGCCTGAGTAATCTTAGAAACTCTTCCAGCAGTATAACATCACCTTTACTAATTGACCGCATCACTTGGTTCACTACCTCTCTTGCCACTGGCATAGCCTGGCTGAGAACCTCCCGTCCCTCATCGGTCAGTATGATATTAATGGACCTCCTGTCTTTGTTATTACGCTCGGTCCTGACAAGTCCATCTCGCTTCAGGCGGTCGACCAGTGTAGTGATACTGTACCGCTCCCTGACCGTCCATTTGGGTGATTGTCTGGCAGGTGGAGTAAGTTATTATAAAGATAGGTTAAATTAAGTTAATTAAAGAGCAGAGGAGGAAGGATATGGCAAGTAGTGACGAAATGCGTCCCATGCTGGCAGTAAGAGAAGTAGCCCGGCTTCTCCATATACATAGCAATACGGTGAGACGGTGGAGTGACTGGGGGAAAATAAGGGCATACCACATAACCCCCGGCGGTGACCGAAGATTCAAGCGAGAAAACATTGCTCGCTTCCTGGCTGAGCTCAATGCCGACAACGAAAGGAAAGACAGCCCAAGCCAAGGATAAGCTATGAGCAAAATCAGGGTAAAAGTAGTTGAGAAACAAACCTTTTTAGGGACTGGCGTGCGCCGGTTCTCTCTAGACAACTGTACATACAATTGTCAGACAGCGAGCCAGCCTGAATCTAGCGAAAAAGGGCAGCCAGCCGTTTTCTGCTCAGTGGTCTTGCCCACTACGGCTACCTTGGTGAAACTCTGGGCGGGATGATCTTGATGCTATGGTGGGCGATACTGGACTTGAACCAGTGACCTCTGCGATGTCAACGCAGCGCTCTAACCAACTGAGCTAACCGCCCACGAATATAATAATACTACTAGAGACATCCCCTATCGTCAACTCGCTGTACTCGTCCAGTACCCTGGTGACAATCAAGACACTCTTCATACGTAAGGTAGCATTCTCAGAGGAGGCGCCAACTCACCTATTTGTCTCCATCCACTTTCCCATTGTAGGCTAATTTAGGTGTTATTCCTCTGGCTATGGCGGCGGCGGCGATAGCCTTGGTTATATCACCAGCTATAAAGGGAATGGTTCCCATCATCAAGAGCTGGGAGAGGGCAACCGCTTCCCCCTTAACCAGGCTTAGCCACAAGTGTAGTTGTATCAAGCCTGGAATATGAATGAGGGCAAAATTTGCAAAAAGCATAAGTCCGAGCATAGCTAAAAAGCTTCTCGACCTAATGTACTTATCAGTGAAGTAACCTAAAAACATGGCAGCCAAGATAAAACCGATTATGTAGCCCCCAGTGGGACCAGCAAGGTAGCCTAAGCCCCCGGACCAGCCGCCAAACCAGGGAAGTCCGGCAGCGCCCAGCCCAACATATAAAGACAGGCTCACGCCTCCCCACCACCTCCCCAAGACGACACCAGCCAGGAGCACAGCCAGGGTCTGCCCTGTTACTGGCACCGGGCTCCAAGGTACTGGGATTCTAATTTGAGCAGCAAGTCCAGTCAGAAAAGCTATACCCAGGGCTAATGCCAGCTTATTTGATAAACTAAGCTCATACCTCCATCGAAACACATTATATTTAGCTTGGTCTATTGTAGCCGCTACTTCCAAGTTAACCTCCCTCTTCGCTAGGATTAAAAATATCTATACTATCTTGTTGGCTTTCCTTTACCTATGAGAGCAATCTCAATGTTCTTGCCGCAATGGGGACAGGTTATACTGATAGTGACAGGCTGGTTCATAACCCGTTCAGCAACTGCAGTAATTATTGAGTCAATATTATCTAAACGCCGGTCTAACATATCCAGACGCTGTTTAATATGTTCAATGTCCAGCGTTTTCTCTTCGTTCACCACATTGAGTTTAGTTTTCTTTGCCAGAGCTGCGCCCCTAGAGATTATTATTAGTTTATTATATGTGGCAGGTGGTGCTATGTCAAAGATTGAATCGCCAATGCTACCAGCTCATACTAAAATACTTCACCATCGATATTGATTTACACAAGCTGGATGGCATATACTATTTCTAGAGGCAAGTAATCCATTTTATGCAAAGTAAAGAGGAGGTATCAAATGACTGAGGAGGTAATCGGAAATATAAGTGATTTCTTTGCTAAACCTGTAGTAGCTGGCATTGAGTTAACCGGGACTTTAAAACTGGGTGATAAGCTCCATTTTAAAGGTCACACTACTGATTTTGAACAGATTGTTGAATCAATGCAGATCGACAATGTGGATGTTAAAGAAGCTGAAGCCGGAGACTCTGTTGGTATAAAGGTCAGCGAGCGAGTAAGGAGAGGGGATATAATCTACAAAGTTACCGATTAAAGCCAATATCCAGATTCCTCTAAACCTACAGGTAACAAAATGACAGGTAAGGGTATTGATTGAGCGCCATATGAAAGGGTAGTAAAGCTGGAGATTTAATTGAGCTACTTAATAAATTACGTACTGAATTAATCTCACAGCCAAGCTATATATCTGGTGAACTGCTCCACGGCATGGATGATAAATCTACTATCTTCGCTCTTAGTACCTGGTTAAGTGTGCTTGATTGGAAATCTTGGGAAGGTAATCCCCAGCGGCTAGAAATCGAGTCTAAGATTGAACCCACATTAACTGAATCAAAAAAGTTGACTATAGCTACTTCTCTTTAGCGGCTATTTTACTCATTAAATTGGCCATTTCTATGGCATTTACCGCAGCTTCAAAGCCTTTATTACCCTCTTTAGTTCCCGCCCGCTCTATGGCCTGCTCCAGGGTATCAGCAGTGATTATACCATTTATAACCGGCAGTCCAGTCTCCAAACCCACCTTAGCAATGCCCTTGGTGACCTCAGAAGCAATGTATTCAAAGTGAGGTGTTCCGCCACGAATCACAGCACCAAGACAGATAATAGCATTATACCTCTTTGTTTCGGCTAATTTCTTGGCTATCAGCGGCATTTCGAATGACCCTGGTACCCAGGCAATATCCATATTCTCCTGGCTAACACCATGGCGAAGTAAAGCATCTTGTGCCCCCTCGAGCAATCTCCCAGTAATAAACTGGTTAAAACGGGAGATAACCAGCCCAAACTTCAGCCCTTCCCCCAGCAATGCACCTTCGAAATACTTGTTCATTATTCTCTCCTCTTCTCTGCAGTATTCGGTATTTGTAAGAGATGCCCCAATTTTTTCTGTTTAATTTCCAAGTAATGGCGGTTATACGGGTTGGGGGAGGTAATAATAGGTAATGTTTCCAACACCTTCAGCCCATAACCTTCTAAACCTATTACCTTTTTAGGATTGTTGGTAAGTAGTCGAATGGTATGCAAACCTAAATCAGCCAAGATCTGGGCACCTATACCGTAGTCCCGCAGGTCTGGAGCGAATCCTAAAGAAAGGTTAGCCTCTACTGTATCCAGTCCCTTATCTTGAAGAGCATAAGCACGAATCTTGTTATGGACGCCAATACCCCTCCCCTCCTGTCTCATATATAGCAAAACACCTCGCCCCTCCTCAGCAATATCCTGCATTGCTAGAGCAACCTGCTCACCACAATCGCAGCGCAGGCTACCAAATACATCGCCGGTAAGACATTCACTATGAACTCTAACTAACACTGGTTCCTCGGTAGATATATCCCCCATGACTAAGGCTAGGTGTTCATCGGAGTCTATATCACTTTTGTAGGCAATAGCCGTAAACTCACCGTACTTTGTTGGTAACTTAGCCTCAGCCACCCGGTGCACTAGTTTTTCATGGCGACGGCGATAGGTAATAAGGTCGGCTACAGTCACAATTTTAATCCCATACTTCTCTGACATTACCTCAAGTTGTGGTAGTCGTGCCATGGAGCCGTCTTCATTCATAATCTCACAGATAACCCCTGCTGGATAAAGGTCAGCTAGCCTAGCCAAATCAACTATTGCCTCAGTGTGTCCCGCCCTCACCATAACACCACCCTCTCTTGCCCGTAGCGGAAACATGTGCCCCGGTCGAGCTAAATCCTCTGGTTTAGTAGCCGGGTTAATTATTGCTTTTACTGTCTCGGCTCTGTCGGCTGCCGAAATACCGGTGCTTACCCTATGTTTAGCTTCAATAGATACAGTAAAAGCGGTAGAAAACCTTGAGGTATTGTCGCCCACCATTAACGGAATCCCCAATTCGTCTAGCCGCTGACCGATAATCGGTAAACAAATAAGCCCCCGGGCATGCTTGGTCATAAAGTTAATAGCTTCGGCAGTAACCTTCTCGGCAGCTATAGCTAGGTCACCCTCGTTTTCCCTATCCTCATCATCAACTATAATGACAAACTTGCCTGCTTTTATATCCTCAATAGCTTCACAAATACTTGATAGACCCATGCTTACTCCCTCAATCAAGAATAGCGTAAACTAACTGATTGAAAAACCGTGCTTTTGTAAAAAATCGGCAGTGATACCTGGGCTATGCGTCTGGCTAAGCTGTTCTACGTATTTGGCAATAATATCTATCTCAAGATTAACCAAGTCACCTACCTGCCGACTACCCAGAGTAGTGTGCTTCTGGGTGTAATTAACAATAGAGACCTGAAACGAGCCGGCGTTTCTGGTGACAACAGTTAAACTAACCCCATCAACAGCTATAAAACCCTTCTCTACTATGTAGCGCATCACCTCAGGGTCAGCTTCAAATCTAATGAGCATTGTCTCACCATCCCAGGTGACTGAGGCTACTCTTGCCGTATCATCCACGTGACCCTGCACCAAATGCCCTCCCAAGCGTCCTCCTAGAACTAGAGGTCGTTCTAGATTAACTCTATCTCCCGCTCCCAATAGACCAAGGTTTGTCCGTATTAATGTCTCTGGCATCATATCAACAGAGAATGAATTAGCATCGAAATTGGTTATTGTCAAGCATACACCATTAACAGCAATACTTCCGCCAAGCTCTATTCCCTGGAGAGCATTGCTGGTGGCGATAACAAGATTTCGGCGTGTCGCCGCAGTAATTCTACCTATTCCCTCGACAATTCCAGTGAACACTCTTACCTCCTAACGTATCCACTAACCATCAAATCTTCACCCAGTTTCTCAACCTTAATTCTCTCTAGTTTGAATGAGTTTACCACTTTATCAACCCCTTTACCAGCCACCGCCGTCTTTGCCTCCTTGCCACCAATGATGATAGGGGAAATAAAGGTGATAACCCTGTCTACCAGCTTACAGTCAAACAGGGAACCAAGAAGAATGCCACCACCTTCAACTAAGACGCTGGTACTTTCCCTTTCTCCTAGCGCTTCTAATAACTTCTCCAGGTCTACCAGCCCTTCTGCCGAGGGCAACTCTAATAGTTCAGCCCCAACCTTAGCCAAGGCTATAGCCCCTTCTGGATTAACAAACTTGACCACCGCCAGAAGCGTTTTACCTGGCTCACTAAATACTCGAGCGGTTAATGGGGTGCGCCCTTTACTATCTACAATTACCCTGAGAGGTTGTTTCCTAGCTTTTCCTCCCCTTCCACCACACCTAGCGGTGAGGCGAGGGTCATCAGCCAGAACAGTATTAACTCCAGCCATAATAGCATCAGTGGTATAACGCAGATTATGAACATATTTCCTTGCCTCTTCACCACTAATCCATCTAGAATCGCCGCTTTTTGTAGCAATCTTGCCGTCCAAGCTTACAGCAAACTTCGCCGTCACAAAGGGCATACCGGTAGTAATGAACTTGGTATAGGCTTCATTAACCTCTCTAGCCTCAGCTTCACGTTCACCCACATATATCGTAATGCCTTTCCTCTCCAGTTCGTCCTTACCTCGTCCTGAAACTAAGGGGTTTGGGTCAAGCATAGCTAAATGAACCTCAGTAACGCCAGCGGCAATTATTGCCTCGTTACAGGGCGGAGTCCGACCATAATAGCAGCATGGCTCCAAGGTAACATACATCACTGCCCCTCGGGCTTCCTCCCCTGCCTGTTTCAAGGCTACTACCTCAGCATGAGACGAGCCTGGTGGTTGGGTATAGCCCTGTCCCACAACTACATCATTCTTAACTACCACTGCCCCTACCGCTGGGTTCGGGCTAACCTGCCCTAGGGCTAATTTAGCCAGAGAAAGTGCCTGCTCCATATAGTCCATACTGTAAGTCATTCTAGCACCTCATTTTGAGAAAGTGCAACACAACAACCTGAAGTTAACATGCACCGATAAATACTAGCCGAATGAAGACTGATAGGGTATAATTATGATTGGAAAGGAAGTGCCGAATGAGGACTTTTCTTCGTGAGATAGTGGTAATGCTAATAGTGGCTATAGTAATCTTCTTTGCACTACAAGCCACCGTCCAGAGTTGCACCGTTGTCGGTTCGTGCATGGAGCCTACCCTCCAAGATGAAGGGCAACGACTATTAGTAAGTAAGGTTACATATAATTTTCATGAGCCTGAGCGAGGCGATATAATCGTATTTCATCCACCTCATAAACCCCAGGAAAGACCCCCTTATATTAAGCGCATCATTGGTTTACCTGGTGATACTATAGAGATAGAAGGAGGGGTGGTATACATAAATGATTGGCAACTATTTGAGCCTTATGTTAAAAACCATTCCACTTATACTGTCCCCAAGCATGAAATTCCAGAGAACGAATATTTTGTCCTTGGTGACAACCGCCCTAATGCTGATGATTCGCATAATGGCTGGACAGTGCCACGCCAGAATATTATTGGTAAAGCCTGGTTATCAATCTGGCCGCCAAGTGCATGGGGGCTTGCTCCTAACTACTCCTTTGAAGAGCAACTAGCCCCCTCTATGAGTTAATAATTACATTTATTAGGGGGAGCTTAAAGGGAGGTATAGTTGATAGAAAATGTAGAAGAAATCTTTGAAAAATCAGGGGCTATACTCAAGGGTCACTTTCTACTCGCCTCCGGGCTACATTCACCTATCTATTGGGAGAAGTTTCGAGTTTTACAATTCCCCAACTACACTGAGCAGCTTTGCCGCATCATTACTACTCATTTCCAGAAGCAAAGAATTCAAGTTGTCGCCGGACCCACTACGGGTGGTATTATCCTTGCCTATGAAGTGGCCAGACAGTTAGGAGTGCGTGGCATATTTGCCGAAAAAGAAGGGACCACCGAAAGGGCTTTTAAGCGAGGTTTCAGCATCAGCCCCGGTGAACGAGTTCTCATCGTCGATGACATCCTTACCACAGGCAACTCAATTCGCGAAGTTGTGGCGGCAGTAGCTAAGCAAGGTGGAATAGTAGTAGGTATAGGAGTATTAGTGGACCGCTCCGAGCAAGAGCTTGAATTTGGAGTTCCCCTTTTTAGCTGCCATCATGCCATAACTCCAACCTACACGCCACAGGAGTGCCCACAATGTGCTGCCCAAATCCCCCTAGTTAGACCAGGTAGCAGCCAAAGCCCACCAGACTAAGAACTTCTACCAAATTCCTTTGTCAACTGCCCTGAGCTGATAAGAAGCATTGTCGGTCTACCGTGTGGGCAGGTATTGGGAATGGATGTCTGTTCCAGTTGTCGTATAAGTTCACGCATCTCATTATCAGTTAATGCTTGCCCAGCTCGCACTGCACTGTGGCAGGCAATAGATATAGCTATAGTTTCCCACCAATCACTTTTATTCCCTCCCGATAAAGAAGCCAATAATTCCCTCACTGTCCCTGCCCAGTCTTTGTTGTGAAGTAAAAGTGGCACCGCTCGAACCAGATAGGTTCTATCACCAAAGGGCTCAATAGAGAAGCCAAACTCGGCTAGGTCTTCATAATGTAACTTCAAAGCCTCTTCCTCTTTAGGATTAACCTCAAGTGTTACTGGTTCAAGTAGCCCCTGAACCTCTATCTCCTGCCGTGACCTCTGGTCTTTAATCCCTTCAAAGAGGATACGCTCATGGGCAGCATGCTGGTCAATAAGATACAACCCGTCAGGACCCTCGGCAATAATATAGCTATTGGATAATTGCCCCAATACCCGTAGAATGGGTAGAGTTACTGCTGGGGTCTCAGGAGACACTACTGGGTAAGTAGCACTAACCTCGGTTGATGTCCACAACGCTTGCCTTGGGGTTGAGGGTGATACATATTTTGTAGCTACCTCCTCAATCTTAGGCACTGGCATTTGTTTGATTAAAGTCCGCCGGACTGCTTTCTGGACGGTGCTAAAAACCGTTCGTTCATATTGAAATTTCACCTCTGTCTTGGTGGGGTGAATATTAACATCTACCTCTTTAGCCGGCAGTGAGATATTTATAATAGCAACAGGGTGCCTTCCCTGCATTAAAAGTCCGTGGTAAGCTTCCTCTACCGCCCAAGCCAGCAGGCGACTATTTATCCAACGACGATTGACGAAGAAGCTGAGGTAATCTCGACCTGAACGGCTTACTGCTGGTGAGCTTATCATACCGGTTACCTGTAGCGGTGAATTTACTACCCCACTTTCCCATCCCTCGTCCTCAATATCCAGCATACTCTTGACTACATCAACACCATAAACCTCAATCATACTGTCTATTAGTCGACCATTACCTGGGGTTCTTAGCGTTTGTCTACCATCAATAACTAGAGTAAATTTAACCTCAGGGAAGGCAAGAGCATATTGAGTTACTACATTAGCTATATGACTATTTTCTGTAGCCGGTGACTTGAGAAACTTCAATCTTGCTGGCACCTTGCGCAACAAATTTCGCACAGTAATTGTAGTTCCCTGAGAACGCCCTTGGCTTCCTTTATCGGCTATAGCGCCATCCTTCAAACTAAGGTGGGTGCCCACCGATTCACCAGCAGCACGAGTAACAATTTCCACTTCAGCTACGGCAGCCATGCTGGGCAATGCCTCTCCGCGAAATCCAAGGCTTGGGATAGACTCCAAATCATCAACACTACCTATCTTGCTAGTAGCATAACGGTCAAAGGCAAGCTCCACCTCAGTAGACGGGATTCCAATTCCATTATCAATTACTCTAATCAAGCTCACCCCGCTACCCCTGACCTCAACAGAAATCTGGCTTGAGCCAGCATCTAGCGAATTTTCCACCAGCTCTTTGACTACCGAGGCTGGTCTCTCCACAACCTCCCCAGCCGCAATCCGGGATACTGTTTCTTTGTCTAAAACTTTAATCGGCATGTTAAATTAATTATACACGGTTTCGTGTAAATTGTCAATACTTTTTAAATAAATTACTCCACCTTTTCCAGCTTGGCGAAGCTGAGTAGGAGCTTTTTTATTCCTACCCCGCTACTGAAAGCAACCACTACCTCTTTATCATCCTTTACCGATTGGCAGCTTACCACCACCCCATCACCAAATTGAGCATGGCGGACATGGGCGCCAGCCTTTAATTCCGAAGCACCCGAATTGGGAGTAGCCGCTTTCTTCCAGGAATACATATTAGCCGCCAAACTATCTTCCCTTTGCCACCAACCACCACCAGTTATTAGGCGCTGGGGTATATCTTCAAAGAAGCGTGAAGGTGGATTTACCTTGCTGCTTCCCATTAAGCTACGGCGAAAGGCACGAACCAGATATACCTTGTGCTTAGCTCTGGTTACACCGACATAACATAGCCGTCTCTCTTCTTCCATCTGTGCCGGGTCGTCAAACGACTTAAAATGGGGTAAGATGCCATCCTCCATACCCACAATAAATACTATAGGGAATTCTAGACCCTTAGCCTGGTGCAGGGTAATCAGTGTCACTGTATCCACCCTTTCATCAAGCCCATCCACATCGGATACCAGGGTTACCCCTTCTAAAAAGGAGGCTAATCCCTCTGGCGGTTTCCAATGACGATACTCTTGGGCTACAGTACGAAGCTCAAGAATATTCTCCCACCGCTCTTCCCCACCTACCCCACTCAATATGTATTCCCTATAACCAGATTTTTCTACGACCAAATCAAATAAATCCACCAGGTTTAGCTCCTGGCTGCGAGCCATAAGTCCTTCTATCAAGTTTACAAAAGTAACTAGAGCCTGGGCGATATGAGAGCTAAATGGATGCCGATGCTCCTCACTGTCTTTTTCCTCAGCCACAAGTTGTAGTGCCTCATACTCCGAGACACCCAGAGACTTAGCCCAGCTAGATAGTTTGGCTAGAGTTTGCTGTCCAACACCCCGTCCAGGGACATTGATTATTCTCGATAGGCTAACCCTATCACAAGGGTTCTGGATAAGCCTGAGATAGGCAACAATATCCTTAATCTCTCGCCTCTCATAGAATCGTGTGCCAGCCACCAGCTTATAGGGTGTGCCGTAGCGAACAAACGCTTCCTCAAGGGCTCTTGACTGGGCATTAGTGCGATACATTACCGCACAGTCGCCTAGCTTAACCCCCCCCTGACTTACCAGGTGCTCTACCTCATTAACCACAAACTGGGCTTCTTCCTGCTCGGTATAGGTCTCAACCACCGTGGTCAGCTCGCCGGCCTCGTTGTCCGTCCACAGGTCCTTGGGCTTACGCTGCTGGTTGGCTGAGATTAGATGTGAGGCCGTTTCCAGAATATTCTTGGTCGAGCGGTAGTTCTGCTCCAGCAGCACCACTTCAGCCTCGGGATAATCCTTCTCAAAGTTAAGGATATTACGCAGGTCGGCAGACCGCCAGGAGTAAATCGACTGGTCAGGGTCGCCGACAACGCATATATTACGGTACTTGTCCCCTATTTGCTTTATCAGTTCGTACTGGACCAGATTGGTATCCTGAAACTCATCGACCTGGATATGCTGGTATCTTTCCTGGTACCGGGACAAGACCTCAGGGCTGTTCCGGAACAGCTGTACCGTTTTCATCAGTAAGTCATCAAAATCAAGGGCATTACTTTCCCCGAGTAGCTGCTGATAGCGCTCATAGACCCGCCCCACCACCTCCTCAAAGTAGCTACGGCTACGCTGAATATAATCCTGGGGGGTTAACAGACGGCTCTTAGCTGCGGTAATAGCTGAGGCTATAGCCCGAGGGGCATATTGCTTGGGGTCAAGACCTACCTGCTGAAGACCCCGTTTTATCAAGCTTGTCTGGTCGTCATCATCATAGATTACAAACCTGGAGTCAATGCCCATAGCCTTACCATCCCGGCGCAGGATACGGGCGCAAATGGCGTGAAAGGTGCCCAGGGTTAAATCTCGTGCTGAGTCACC